>CAIUGL010000132.1 GCA_903898715.1 uncultured Cytophagaceae bacterium | reverse complement strand
GTTAATTCTTTTCGGGTTGGCTTCTTCGCGTACCTGATTTATACTCATGCCGAGCGCATCTCCGAGTGCGGTACCTTCCTCCGGAATTTGGTCGGTTTGCAGGCGGTCAATACTGTGTTGTAAGAAGGCGGTATCTTGGGTAAGTGGGCTGGCTAAGTAGGGAGCGCCTGCGAATGCCACGATGGCAATATTGTCGTATTTACGTGCTTTGATGAAGCTTTTCGCGTTTTGTTTAGCTACTTCCAGGCGGGATGGATATACGTCTTTATTGAGCATGGACGAGGATAGGTCGATAGCCATGACGATTTCGACTCCTTCTTGTTGGATCCGCTGGTGGTACACGACCTGATAGGGATCTGCCAGAGCAAAGATTAAGCAAACCAGGCAAAGGCTTAGTACGGTATCGGGGATGAAACTAAGTAGCCGCGTTAATTTATTTTGTTTGATTGGTTTGATGAACGAAAGGACAACTTTTGATTTACTGTTGCGTCGAATTAGGTAGCGAATTAACAGTAAAATGAGCGGAAGGGGAAGTAGGTAGAGGAATAATTCATGCTCCCATCGATACACGAAAATCGATTCCAATAGGTTCCAAAAAGATTTCAGGCTTGGTATCATCCGTTCTTTTTCTCCAGGCTAATTTTTTCGCGCTCGGTTAAGTACAAAGATTGAGCAATTTCGGTCAGTAATTTAACTGCGTCTACTGTTTTTTCGGAAAAATTGCCTCCATAGATAGCTGAATCTACTTCTTTAAGTACTTTAACTAAACGTTTGTCTTTGAGGTTGTCGACCATTTCCGTGGTTGTGAACGTAGAAAATGGAAGTTTGGTTAAGTTTTCCAAGTAGTTTTTCCACAGCGAAAAGGCATTTTCAAGGTTTTGAAGTCCTTTATTTGTGTTCGATATGTTTCGTTGGAGCCTTTGGAAGGAGCGCTTGAATTCAATGTTTTTGCGCCAAAGCAGGTAGATACGCAACCCACGTTCAATGCGATTTCCAAAAAGCCAATAGACAAGACCAATGAGTATGATGAGACTTGCGCCTCCCCAGAGTACATTTTTCACGTCTGCTTTGGGTTGAAGCGGCGGGATCGGAATGGTTTGATACAACGAATCCAGGTCGATCGATTTCGCATTGGGAACTAATCGCTTTAAAAAGATGGTATCGGGCTTGTCGGCCAGTAAGGTACAATCAGCATCAGCCCAGGTATACACGGGAATTTGGAGTAGTTGGTAGTCCTCAATCGAAAACGATTTGAAGGTATATACGGCTGAATCTACGCTTAAATTTCCTTGGGTTTTGGTGGTAAAATAGTCTTTTTTAACGGGTTGTAATTGGCCAAACCGTTGGTTAATGCTTGGGAAGAATATTTCTTGCCCTTTTGGATGAATGACGCGGAGGCTATAATGGATGTCTTGGCCAATTTTGGCAGAGTCTTCGATGAATTGCCCCTTGATTTGAACAGGTTTGTTTTGCATCATCTTCTAACTCTAAAAAGTTTAACTAGGGCTGGCACAAAGTCCTTTCCTGTTTCGACGGAAACATAATCTGCTTGCCACTGTTTGCACATTTGTTTTAGGCCTTGAATGCGGCTTGTATTGTCAACCAAAAGAGATTTAAATGATTTGGTGGACGTATTGATGTAGGACATCGTTCTGCTTTCCGGATCATATACAGGGATAATGCCAAAATTTGGCATGTTGATTTCTGTTTGATCATGTACTTGGATGACGATTAGGTCGTGTTTTTTTGCGACGGCTTTGAGTAGGTCTTCATATCCTTCGTCCAAAAAATCAGAAAGTACGAAAACGATACTTTTTCGGTTTAATGTTTGCAGGGCAAATCGGAGGCCTGACTTAATATCGGTGCCCGTATTTTCAGGGTTTAATTTAAAAAGCTCTGAAATAACGCGGTATCCATGTTTTTTCCCGGAGCCGGGAGCCATGAATTTTTCAATTTTATCTGAATAGGCGCAAAAGCCAATGTGCCCTGCTTCTTGGATGGCAGAGAACGCGAGTACGCCGGCGACTTCTTTGAGGGTGTTTAATTTAGAGATTTGTTCTCGGCCTACGAGTAAAGATGCGCTTGTGTCGATGAGGAAGAAGACGGTTTGTTCTTTCTCTTCTTTGAATAGTTTGACGTAGGTTCCGTGTCCTTTGGCGGTTGTGTTCCAGTCGATGTGCCTAATGTCATCTCCGTAATGGTATTGTCGTAGGTCGCTGAATTCTAATCCTGATCCTTTAAAAACGGAGGAAAAGTTGCCATGCATTTGGGTATTGATCGCTTTTCTGATGCGAATTT
>CAIUGL010000131.1 GCA_903898715.1 uncultured Cytophagaceae bacterium | reverse complement strand
CCGCTGCCGTTGAAGCTGAGGACATCGCGAAACGCTTAATGGATTACGGTTTCCATGCACCTACCCTGTCTTTCCCGGTAGCAGGAACGTTGATGATTGAGCCAACAGAATCAGAAAGCAAGGAAGAATTAGATCGCTTCTGCGATGCGTTGTTAAGTATCCGTGCTGAGATTCGCGCGATCGAAGAGGGCCGTGTAGAGAAGACAAACAACTTACTGAAAAACGCGCCGCATACACAAACACGTGTGTTGGCTGCTGAATGGGATAAAGTGTACACACGTGAAGAGGCTGTATTCCCACTTCCGTATGTAAGAGCTAATAAATTCTGGCCAACTGTTTCGCGTATTGACTCAGCATATGGCGATCGAAACTTGGTTTGCGCATGTGAACCTATTTCGAGTTACGCAGAATCAAATTAAGTTATTGTAAAATTTAATCCCTCTGGAGCAATTCAGAGGGATTTTTGCTGATAATTTAATTAGTATGCTTGCATAACATTTTGTTTTTTCTTTATATTTACTGCGTTGCTCGATACGGAATTCAAATACCCCATACGCGCACATCAATTCAATCTCAAACTTGTTAACATGAATCGTTCCATTAAACGCGTAGCCATCCTTGGCTCAGGAATCATGGGCTCTCGCATAGCCTGTCATTTCGCAAACATTGGCGTTCAAGTATTGCTTTTGGACATCGCTCCCAAAGAACTGAACCCAGAGGAACAAGCAAAAGGCCTTAGCCTGGAGCACCCATCCGTGAAAAATCGGATCGTCCATACGGCATTTCAACAAACTATACAGGCAAAGCCC
The DNA here is from genome assembly GCA_903898715.1 of uncultured Cytophagaceae bacterium. Lineage (GTDB taxonomy): Bacteria > Bacteroidota > Bacteroidia > Cytophagales > Spirosomataceae > Aquirufa > Aquirufa avitistagni. The sequence continues at coordinate 2,971 of CAIUGL010000131.1, read as the reverse complement.
GCATCGCTTTATAGCAGCGGCTTTGCCAAAAACATCAAACTAGGCAACTTCGATGATAACTTATCGGAGATTGCGCAGGCCGACTGGATTATGGAGGTCGTGGTGGAAAATTTAGCGATTAAAAAATCGCTTTATGACCGCGTCGAACAATTCCGTAAACCAGGAACACTAATCACATCAAACACGTCCGGAATCCCCATTCACTTGATGGCTGAGGGACGTTCAGATGATTTCCAAAACCACTTTTGTGGTACACACTTTTTCAATCCGCCACGTTACTTACGCTTGTTGGAGATCATCCCAACACCCAAAACAGATCCCAAAATCATCGATTTCCTCATGCAATTCGGCGAAACCCAATTGGGCAAAACTACCGTTTTGTGTAAAGACACACCTGCCTTTATCGCAAACCGCATCGGGGTTTATTCGATGATGCAAACGATGAAAGTGGTAGAGGAATTGGGATTGACGGTAGAGCAGGTAGATAAATTGACCTCGAAAGTCGTAGGCCGACCGAAATCAGGGACCTTCCGTTTATCGGATGTCGTGGGTTTAGATACGACGGTTCACGTGGCGAATAACTTGAAGCAAGCATTGACAAACGATGAAAGCAAGTCGATTTTCGAATTGCCCAACATGCTTCAAAAATTAATGGAAAATAAATGGCTCGGCGACAAGACCGGCCAAGGATTTTATAAGAAGACCAAAGAAGGAGGCAAGACTGTCATCTTAAGTTTGGACTTACAAACATTTGAATACCGACCGTCGCAAAAGGTTTCTTTCGAAACCTTAGAACGCACGAAGGCCATCGACAAATTAGCTGATCGCTTTACAGTTTTATTAGCTGGCAAAGATTTAGCGGGAGAATTTTACCGCAAGACATTCCTAGACGGTTTCCGTTATGCTTCGATGCGTGTGCCTGAAATCGCGGATGATTTTGTTAAAATTGACCAAGCAATCTGCGCAGGTTTCGGTTGGGAAATGGGCATTTTCGAAACTTGGGATGCTATTGGCGTTCAAGCTGGAATCGATCTCATGGCTGCGGAAGGAATCCAACCAGCCGCTTGGGTGACCGAAATGGTGAAGGCGGGACATATCAGTTTTTACAGAGCAGATAATGGCGAACGTCAATACTATGATTTACATAGCAAAAAATACCTAACCATACCGGGATCCAATAAGCAGATCAATCTGCAAATATTGAAGCCCACTAAAACCATCTTCAAAAACGACGATGCGAGCATCATCGATATTGGCGATGGCATCATCAACTTGGAGTTCCATTCGAAGATGAATACGATGGGCCAAGGAGTTTTGGAAGGAATCCAAAAAGCATTAGATGTTGCGGAGAAGGATTACCGTGGTTTGGTGATTGGAAACGAGGGCGTAGAAGCCTTCTCGGCGGGAGCGAATTTGGGCATGTTGTTTATGTATGCGGCCCAGCAAGAGTTTGACGAGGTGAATCAGATGATTGCCATCTTCCAGAAAACGATGATGCGCGTGCGTTATTCATCCATTCCGGTGGTAGTTGCACCGCATACACTTGCGTTAGGTGGAGGAACCGAAATCAATTTACATGCGGATAAAATTGTTGCCCATGCAGAATTGTATATGGGATTGGTGGAAGTGGGCGTAGGTCTAATTCCAGCCGGTGGAGGAACAAAAGAAATGGCTTTACGTATGGGCGATGCGCGTCGGAAAGGCGATGTGGAACTCAACCGTTTGCAAGAAGCATTTATGAACATTGCCACAGCGCGCGTGAGTACATCGGCGCATGAAGCCCTGGAAATGAACTACTTACGCAAGGAAGATCGCATTGTATTGAATCGCAGCCAATTGATTTCGGAAGCGAAAAAAGAAGCGATAGCATTGGCAGAAGCAGGCTATGTACAGCAGCAGCCACGAAGTGATGTCTGGGTGGAAGGAAAACAAGGTTTGGCATTATTTAAAGCAGGAATCCAAGGCATGTTGATGGGGAAATACATCTCCGAACACGATGCCTTAATTGCAAATAAACTAGCTTATGCGATTTGTGGAGGTGATTTAGATACGCCACAAATGGTAACCGAAGAATACCTAATCGACCTAGAGCGTGAGGCATTCTTATCGCTTTCTGGCGAACGCAAAACATTGGAACGAATCAGTAGCATATTAAATGGAGGTAAACCTTTAAGAAATTAATCATGAACGCATATATCATAGCAGGTTACCGCACGGCGGTGGCAAAAGCAAACAAAGGTGGATTTAGAACCATGCGACCAGATGATTTGGCGGCAGAGGTGATCAAACATTTGATGGCGCAAGTTCCTTCGGTGGACCCAGCTTTAGTGGAAGATTTAATCGTAGGTAACGCGATTCCAGAAGCGGAACAAGGTATGCAAATGGCGCGTTACATTTCTCTTTTGTCACTGCCAAAAAGCGTGCCAGGTTTCATCATCAATCGTTACTGCGGTTCAGGTTTAGAGGCGATTGCATTAGCTTCTTCCAAAGTTGCTGCCGGCATTGCGGATTGCATCATTGCAGGTGGAACTGAATCCATGAGCATGTTGCCGATGATGGGACACAAAACTGTTTTGAATTACAACATCGCATCTGAGCATCCTGATTACTACATTGGGATGGGTTTAACGGCTGAAGAGGTTGCGAAGAAATATGAAATTTCACGTGATGACCAAGATGCGTTTGCATTGGCATCGCATCAAAAAGCATTAGCTGCTCAAGCGGCAGGTCATTTTGACGCTTCTATCGTACCGATTAATGTATCTGAAAATTATTTCGATGCGGCATCGGGCAAGAAGCAAACAAGAACTTGGACAGTCTCAAAAGATGAAGGTCCACGTGCTGATACCACAATTGAAGCTTTAGGCAAATTGAAGCCTGTTTTCGCCATGGGCGGAACGGTGACGGCAGGAAATGCCTCGCAAACTTCCGACGGAGCAGCCTTTGTTTTAGTCGTTTCCGAAGCATTTGT
>CAIUGL010000130.1 GCA_903898715.1 uncultured Cytophagaceae bacterium | reverse complement strand
TAGTAGACGGACAAGCAATTTCATTCTAAGCCAACCATGGAAAAAAATAAAAAGAACGAGCAACTGCCCGAGGGGAAAGGCTTGATTTATAATATGGTCGGCTGGTTAGGCCAAAACCGCACCACTGTTTACATATTTACATTTATCATTTTTGTGGCCGGTTTAGGTATTTATTCAAGCCTACCGAAAGAGCAATTCCCGGATATCGTTGTTCCACAAATGGTGGTTCAAACGGTCTATGCAGGTACAACGCCTGCGGATATTGAAAATACGATCAATAAACCGATTGAAAAACAATTAAAATCGATTACCGGGATCAAGAGTGTGAAGTCTAATGCATTGCAGGATATTTCTGTAATCATTGTTGAGTTTAATACGGATGTATCGGTGCCAGTTGCCAAGCAGCGGGTTCAAGATGCGGTAGATAAGGCAAGCAATGACTTACCTAAAGATTTAACGCGTGATCCAGCAGTAGCTGAGGTGAACTTTTCGGAGTTCCCCATCATGAACATCAACATTGCGGGGGATTATCCATTGGATAAGCTGAAGAAGTATGCGGAAGATTTGCAAGATGAAATCGAGGGAATGCCGGAGATTACGCGTGTAGATATCGTAGGAGCACTGAAGCGTGAGATTCAAGTAAACTTGGATTTGTATAAAATGCAGAGTTATGGCTTGACATTTTATGATATTCAATCGGCTGTTCAAGGGGAGAATGTGAATATTTCAGGCGGAGATTTAGATGTGAATGGCGTGCGTCGTTCGCTTCGTGTGGTGGGAGAGTTTAAGTCGGTAGATCAATTGGCCAACCTGATGGTGGGTTCATCTACGGGTGCGCGTGTTCGTTTGAAAGATGTAGCTGATGTGCGCGATGGTTTTGAAGAGAAACAAGATTTCGCCCGCTTGGATAATAAGTCCGTGATTACATTAAATGTAATTAAGCGTAGTGGAGCTAACTTAATTAATGCAGCTGATCGGATTGAAAAGACTATTGAAGAGTATCGTGAGAGTCGTTTTCCTGCAGGTTTAGTTGTTTCTGTGACAGCTGATCAGTCGGAGCGTACACGTGGTGATTTGGCAGATTTGATTAATACTGTGGTCCTTGGATTTATCTTTGTGGTTATCGTGTTAATGTTTTTCATGGGTGTGCGCGATGCGGCATTTGTTGGCCTTTCAGTGCCATTATCAGCCTTATTGACGTTCTTATTCATGCCAGGTTTAGACTTTACGTTGAATACCATCGTATTGTTTGCCTTCCTATTAGGCTTGGGAATTGTGGTGGATGACGCCATTGTGGTCATTGAAAATGCACACCGTTTGTTCAATAACTTTAAGAAATTGACGATCACAGAGGCTGTTAAGTTGGCCGCATCTGAGGTGTTCATTCCGGTGTTGACGGGTACATTGACAACGATATCTCCATTTTTACCATTGTTATTTTGGCCGGGAATCGTAGGGGAATTCATGAAATTCTTGCCTATTACCTTGATCATTACGCTGTTTGCGTCATTGTTTGTGGCCTATGTAATGAACCCTGTGTTTGCGGTTTCATTTATGAAGCGACATGATGAGGAGGCTAATGATGTAAAGGATCCTAAGTTTGCGGATATCCGTCGGACAGTGGTGATCTTATTAAGTTTAACTGTTTTTGGATATGTATTAGGCTTTGGCTTGGGTCATTTTGGATTTGGCAATTTCGGTTTATTGGCCTTAGTTCTTTATGTGTTTAACCACTTTATCATTACACCAAAATGGGTTGTTCCATTCCAAGAAACGACTTTGCCGGCATTTAAAAATGGGTATCGTCGGGCTATTTCATGGGTATTGGAAGGTCGCCGACCAATCTATGCCACATTGAGTGCATTTGGATTGTTAGTCTTGACAATTGTATTGATGGGCATTGTTAAGCCGTTGGTTATTTTCTTCCCTGCTTCAGATCCAGATTATATTTATATCTATTCGAAAATGCCGATTGGCACAGATTCGAAAGTGACGGATTCGGTGACGAAAATTGTTGAGCAACGTGTTTTTGCCTTTATCAAAAAGGAGAATGCAGGCAAGGCGGTTAATTCGGTGATATCGAATGTGGGTAAGAATGCTGGGGATCCAATGCAGCCAGATCGTGGTGCGACTCCACATAAAAGTAAAGTAACCATTGCTTTTTCACCTAAACAGGAGCGAGGCGAAATTTCTTCTGGTGTATTGTTGGAGAAACTTCAGAAAGAGTTTTTCGAGAAGCCGATTCCAAGTGTGGAAATGGCGATTGAGCGTGAGGCGAAGGGGCCGCCAACAGGTAAGCCTATTTCGATTGAAATTGCCGGAGATGACTTTGCTGTTCTTCAGGATTTGGAGCAAAAAGTTCGGAAGATCATT
>CAIUGL010000129.1 GCA_903898715.1 uncultured Cytophagaceae bacterium | reverse complement strand
CGTTGGTGGCCATGTTGAAAGGCCACGATAAAGATCCAAAATTGGATTTGGATAAGCTGAATCAATATTCGAATTATTGGGAAGCGGTGCGTGCCATTTATTTCCCTTTTGAATCTGAATTGAAGGCAGGGACAGCTGAGGTGTATAATAATGAGATTCCGGGAGGGCAGTATACCAACTTACGAGGTCAGGCGATCGCGTTAGGTGTGGGTGATAAATTTGAGTTATTGAAAACGAATTACTCGGAGGCGAATAATTTGTTTGGTGATATTGTGAAGGTGACACCATCTTCTAAAGTGGTGGGCGATATGGCCATCTTTATGACCGCGAATAGTTTGACTGCGGAGGATGTCTATGCCAAAGGCTCAACCTTATCTTTCCCAGAATCGGTGAAAGATTTCTTTAAAGGAGGCTTGGGTCAGCCGTATCAAGGATTCCCGAAACAGTTGCAAGAGATTGTGTTGAAGGGAGAGGTGCCGTATGAAGGCCGACCGAATGATCACTTAGATCCGATTGATTTTGATACGGATTATGCGAATTTCAAAGTGAAATTTCCGGATCATGAAGGTGGGTTCTACGATTATTTATCGTACAAAATGTATCCGAAAGTGTATGAAGATTTCTACAAGAATCAGGCACTTTATGGAGATTTGACGATGATGCCTACGCCGGCTTTCTTCTATGGTTTGAAGCAGGATGAGGAGATTATGATTACGATTGAGCCCGGTAAGACGATCATTGTCAAGTACTTATACATGTCGGACCCAGATGAATCTGGTTTGCGTAACATTACATTTGAATTGAATGGCCAGGCGCGTCGCTTGAAAATTTTAGATAAGAATATTAAAGTGGAGCGTGCACAACATGCGAAGGCGACTGCCAAAGGAGACATCGGAGCGCCGCTTCAAGGTCGTCTGAGTCGTATTTTGGTGAAGCCAGGTGAGGAAGTGAAGAAAAATGCACCGTTGTATATCATTGAGGCGATGAAAATGGAGTCGATTGTATCGGCACCATTTGAGGGTATCATTGGGAACGTGGTACTGAATGAGGGAACGGTCGTTGAACAAGAGGATTTGGTATTGACCTTGGAAGAGGCAAAGTTGCCAGAGCCGGATGTGGAGGAATATATTTTCGTGTATGGAACCTTGCGTCGCGATTGCGGAAATGATTTACATCGCCTAATTGCGCGAAATTCGGATTATGTGGGTATGGCGAATTATCAAGGTCAAATGTTTCAAGTGGCTGAATATCCAGGTATTATTCCTTCTGCAAACCCGGCTGATAAGGTAGTAGGTGAATTGTATTTGTTGTCGAATACCGTCAAGTTGTTGAACGTGTTAGATGAATATGAAGAATATGAAACGGATCGTCCGGAGGCAAGTCTATTTATTCGGGAGCAGGTTGAGGTAACGTTGAAGGGAAAGAAGATAACTACGTATGCGTATATCTATAACCGTCCGACGGATCCGAAGACGCGGATTGTATCGGGTGACTACATGAAACCATAGGATGAAAAAAGTCGCGATTATGTTTTTGCTTTTGTGCTCGACAGGTGTGTGGGCGCAATCGATTGTCTCCAAGGCACATGCACATAATGATTATGAACATGAGAAGCCTTTTTACGAGGCCTTTTCGTTGGGTTTTGGTTCGATTGAATCGGATGTGTATGCGGTGAATGGCCAATTATTGGTTGCCCATGATGTGAAGGATTTGAAAGCGTCTCGTACCTTACAGAATCTGTATTTGGAGCCGATTATCCAGGTGTTGAAAGCTGGGAAGGCTGGAAATTTTCACCAATTTTTGATTGATTGCAAGACCTCTTCGGACTCAACGTTGCCAATAATTATCCAGGCTTTGGAGCCGCATAAGGATTTAATTCTAAAGCATAAATTACGGATTGTCATATCGGGTAATCGTCCCAAAGTGGCTGATTATGTCAAATATCCGAATTGGTTCACGTTTGACGGTCGGTCCAATGAGCCAGTTCCTTCTTTCTTAGCTTCGCATGTGGAGCTTGAAAGTGAGGCATTTTACAAGTTTGGGGTGTGGAGTGGCAATGTGCCGATGGCCCCAGCCTTACGTGAAAAACTGCAAGCTTACGTAGATCGAGTTCATGCTGCGGGCCGCAAACTTCGTTTATGGGCAACACCAGATACGATGATTGCTTATCAGACTTTATTGGACTTAGGTGTGGATTACATCGGTACGGATCATTTGGCGGACTTGGCGGGGTATTTGAAGGCGAGTGGGAAGTAGTCAGTTGTCAGTAATCAGTTGTCAGTTGTCAGTGATCAGTTGTCAGTTGTCAGTGATCAGTTGTCAGCGGTCAGTTGTTAGTCGTCAGAGGTCAGTGGTCAGTAGTCAGTGATCAGTTCGTAAAGTGTTTTTTAAAAGCACAGAGAAGGTTATTTAATCAGTTTTAGCCAAGTAGCGATGAACTACTGACTACTGATTACTGGATACTGCCTACTATTTCCCTTTTTTCTTTCTATTTTTTTTTGTTGTTTTGAAAATAAACCTCTTAACTCTTACCTCAAACCTCTAACCTATTATTTATGCTTTCACGTCGTCGATTTATTGCACAAAATTCACTTTTGGCATTAGCTGCATTTGTCCCTTCTGCCAAATCAAAAACGTACCGTATGGGCTATTCGGCCATTACTTGGGGCGGAAAAGATGAACAAGCCATTGAAGAATTAGCAGAATTAGGTTACAAAGGAATCCAATTACGGGCGAATACCTACGCGAAATACAAGGACAATCCGGCTGAAATCAAAGCTTTATTAGATGCGAAAGGACTTTCATTAGTCATGTTTTCAAGTGGAAATGTGGAGATAGATCCAGCAAAAAAAGAATCCAATGCAGCCATGCACTTAAATCATGCGCGTTTTGTCAAAGCATTGGGAGGAACATCCATACAATTGACAAACAGTTTACGTAAAAATAATGTGCCTCCAACCGCAGATGAGTTGACGCGATTGGGAGCTGCGATGAATGAAATAGGTAAATTGACGAAGGAAATTGGCATTCAAGCCACGTATCACAACCACATGAATCAATATGGCGAGACTCCTGAGGAGGTTGATGCGTTAGTGCAAGCCATGGATCCGAATTATGTTCGTTTATTATTAGATGTGGCTCATTACCACCAAGGTGGCGGAAAACCTGCTGAGGCAGTTATCAAGTATAAAAAAGTGTTACACAGTTTGCACGTGAAGGATGTGGAATGCCCAATCGTTGGAAATGCGAATCCGAAATCATATAAATTTGTTGAATTAGGTCAAGGAAACGTTGACTTAGTGGGTGTTTTTGCAGCTTTAGATAAAATAAAATTTGCAGGATGGGCCATCGTAGAATTAGATGGCGTACCTGATAAGGCCAAAACACCAAAACAATGCGCCCAAATCAGTAAAGATTTTCTGTTGGCAAAGAAAGCATATCAATTTTAGTAAATTGCCAACAAATTAATTTGCATGTCACAGAAGAAGCGCAGCGCAGCGATCGGATTTATTTTTGTTACGTTATTGATTGATGTCATGGGCATTGGAATTATTATTCCAACGATGCCTACATTGATACGCGGATTTACAGGGGGTGATTTAAGTACCGCCTCCCAATATTCCGGTTGGCTCATGGCCTCTTATGCCATCATGCAATTTATTTTTTCGCCAGTCTTAGGCGGACTTTCGGATCAGTACGGTCGTAGGCCTATTATTTTAGCTTCATTATTTGGATTCTCATTGGACTATCTATTACTAGCCAATGCGCCTAATATCACTTGGTTATTTGTGGGCCGAATACTCGCCGGAATAACAGGAGCTAGTTTCACCACAGCACAGGCCTACATAGCCGATGTATCTACGGCAGAAAATCGGGCTAAAAACTTTGGTATGGTGGGAGCCGCTTTTGGCCTTGGATTTATCGTTGGACCTGCTATCGGTGGATTACTGGGAAATATTGATGTGCATTTACCCTTTTATGCTTCTGCGGTATTGACGATGGTTAATGCGTTGTACGGATATTTCGTGTTGCCGGAATCGCTTGCCTTGGAGAATCGCCGTCCATTTGATTGGAAAAGAGCTAATCCTTTTGGTTCGTTGAAGCACATGTCGAAGTATCAACCGATGGTGCTAGGCTTAGTGGGCGGTTATTTTTGTGTGCAATTAGCTAGTCAGGCGCATCCGAGTACCTGGTCGTATTTTACGATGAAAGTATTTGATTGGACTCCGGACGAGGTGGGATATTCCTTAGCTTTTGTAGGCCTAATCGTAGCCGTCGTTCAAGGCGGTTTGACGCGCGTAATTACGCCTAAAATCGGTGAGCGCAAAGCGATATCCTATGGTTTATTGCTTTGGGCCTCAGGCTTTTTGTTATTTGCTTTTGCGACTGAATCGTGGATGATGTATGCATTTATGATCCCTTTTGGACTGGGGGGATTAGCGGGCCCGGCGCTTCAGAGTTTGATTACGCAGCAGGTTGGTGCTAATGAACAAGGAGAACTGCAAGGTGGTTTAACGAGTTTACAATCGATTACCACGATATTAGGGCCTTTATTTGCCTCTAATTTATTTGCCTATTTCACAACGAAGGAACACAATTTTCCAGGGGCTGCATTTTTGGCGGCAGGGATAGTTGGTTTTCTAGCTTGGGGAATTATCATGCGATCTATCCCAAAAAATAATCAGTAAACTGATAATTGTGTTCGATTTGTGCGTTACAATCGGATATTTATTTACCTTTCAAAAAAAACAAAGATATGAAAAGAAATTTTACACACATGATCGCGGGATTATTACTATTTAGTTCAGCGATTGCTTTTGGACAAAGCACAGAAGAAATTTTAGCTAAACATCAAACGGCTATGGGTAGTCCTGAAAAATGGGCTGCATTAAAATCAGCGGTTGTGAAGAATAAGTTTAGTGTACAGGGT
>CAIUGL010000128.1 GCA_903898715.1 uncultured Cytophagaceae bacterium | reverse complement strand
GATTTACATGAGTTTTTAAATTATTATGAGGTAAATAAAGGGACAATGACCATTTCTAGTCCTGAAGGTTTTAATGCGATTACAATCACCAGTATTCATAAATCAAAGGGTTTAGAATATTCGGTTGTCATCGTACCTTTTGCTAATTGGACGCATCAAGCTAATCATGAGCGTATTTGGTATAACCTAGCTGATTCGAGCATTCCAGAATTGGAGTTGAATGATCATAAACTTTTATATACATACGGTAAGGTAGCGGCTAAGGAAATTGCTGATGTGAGTGAATTAAAAAGTCAAAGTGTTCAGGAGCGGCATAGTATTTTCTTGGATTCGCTCAACATGATGTATGTAGCTTTTACGCGTGCCAAACAACGTCTACATATTTTGACCACATTGCCCGATGAAGATACTCCGCATCAAACGCAGCAAATGTATCGGGATTCGCTCGCAGAAATATTGGTTCAATTTGCTTTAAACACATCAGAAAAAGCCGATTCATTGCCTACTTATCTGGAAGGATTGTATAGTGAGCTAACAGATTATTATAAACTGACTGAGGCTGAACAGATTAAATATGTTTCCAAGTCTTTTGTTCATCAGATTGACAGGAATGTGAATTTACAAGTTGAATTAGTTACAGCACCTGAATTTAGATTGCAAGCTAAATCCGCAGATCTATATACGCAAAGTAAAGCGAAGCGGTCACAAGGTGAATATTTACATCATATCCTTGCTCAAATACGTGGAGTTCAATATTGGTCTGATAACCAAACAACCATTTTTCAATATTTGGATGACGATATAAGGAAGTTGGTCGATCAAGTTATGAACAATGCTACGCTCGGGCAGTTATTTATAGATCATGAATTATTGTTTGTTGAACGAGATATCCTTAGTCCTGATGGTTCCATTTTTAGACCGGACCGTGTTCTTTGCAAAGAAGGCAAAAGTATCATTGTAGATTTTAAGACTGGTAAGCGTAAAGAGGAGCATCAAGAACAGATTATTCGCTACAAAACTTTACTAGCACAACTAGGCCAAGATGTTGGACCTGCTGTTTTACTTTACTTAGATGATTTAACTACGGTTTATGTATAGGTCCATTGTCCTGGTTATAGTTGTGTTTTTGTTCGTAGGTTGTCAATCCATTCGTAATATTCGTTCTTTTTTTGAATCAAATAGTTCGCTTGCAGGTCAATTTACTACCAATGAAATTGACGAATTAGTTAAATCTGCCAAACGTTATCAAGGCGTTCCTTATGCAGGAGGTGGTTCAAATGAAAATGGAATGGATTGTTCTGGTTTGTTATTTCGTGTTTATGTAGATAACAACTACAGTATACCACGATCATCCGTTCAGCAAGCTCTTTTTGGTTTATCAATTCCTATGAACAAGATTCAGAAAGGAGATTGGTTATTTTTTCGCACCAATGGTTCTTCTAGTATTAATCATATTGGATTAGTGATTCAAGTAAATGGGGATCAAGATGTCCAATTCATGCATTCAAGTACGAGTAAAGGGGTACGCTCGGATCAATTATATGCGAATTATTGGTTCAAGGCATTCGATAAAGCGATTCGTCCCTTTAAAAATAATTCAAATTGATTGTTTGATTCTAGCGCTTGTTGGGTTATTTTTGCATTCTTTTTTAAATAAATCATGGGAAAAAAAGTAATAATTATTGGAGCTGGTGGCGTAGGAAATGTAGTGGCAAAGAAATGTGCCATGAATCCGGCATTTTTTTCGGAAGTAATTTTAGCTTCACGTACATTGAAAAAATGTGATGCAATTGCCGCTGAAGCAAAGCAGATTGGTCTGCCTACTGTCATTCATACGCGTCAAGTTGATGCTGATGACGTTCCAGCTTTAGTTGACTTATTTACAAAAGAGAAGCCATTTATGGTGATCAACGTAGCTCTCCCATATCAGGATTTGACCATTATGGATGCTTGTTTAGCAACAGGTGTACATTATATGGATACGGCTAATTATGAGCCGAAAGATGAAGCTAAATTTGAATATTCATGGCAATGGGCATATCAAGATCGCTTTAAAGAGGCTGGTTTGATGGCGTTGTTGGGTTGCGGGTTTGATCCAGGGGTGACGGGAGTTTATACGGCGTATGCCAACAAACATTACTTTGATGAAATGCATTACCTCGATATCATCGATTGTAATGCTGGTGATCATGGAAAGGCTTTTGCTACGAATTTTAATCCTGAAATTAATATTCGTGAAATTACTCAAAAAGGTAAGTATTGGGAAAATGGTGAATGGGTTGAAATTGAGCCGATGTCCATTCATAAGCCAATTTCATATCCTAACATAGGCCCGAAGGAATCGTATTTGTTATATCATGAGGAGTTAGAATCATTGACCAAAAATTTCCCAACGCTTAAGCGGGCTCGTTTTTGGATGACTTTTGGGCAAGCTTATTTGACTCATTTGGAAGTTTTACAAAATGTCGGAATGACTTCCATTAAGCCAATTAAGTTTAACGGGATGGATATTGTGCCTTTAGAGTTCTTAAAGGCAGTGTTACCGGAGCCGGGTACCTTAGGAGAGAATTATTCAGGACAAACATCTATTGGTTGTCAGATTAAGGGTGTTAAAGATGGAAAAGATACGACGTATTACGTCTATAATAATTGCCATCATGCGGATTGCTATAAAGAGGTTCAGGCTCAGGGGGTATCTTACACCACGGGTGTTCCAGCGATGATTGGTGCTTCATTAATGTGTGAGGGAACTTGGTTTAAGCCGGGTGTATACAATGTGGAAGAGTTCAATCCTGATCCGTTTATGGAACTTTTAAATGTGCATGGTTTGCCATGGAATGAGGAGGTTAATGGAGAATTGCCTCATACATACTAATGATGGCTGTTCAATATCCTGCTATTCATTCTCCTGCCTATGTGCTTGAAGAATCTTTATTAATTAAGAATTTGACTTTGCTTCAACGCGTACAGCGAGAAGCTAATGTTGAAATTATTTGTGCATTAAAAGGATTTTCATTCTATCATGTATTTCCTTTAATCCGCCAATATTTAGCTGGAGCTACTGCTAGTTCATTAAACGAAGCTCGTTTAGCTTTCGAAGAAATGGGGGAGAAGTGTCATGCATATACACCAGCTTATTTACCGAACGAGTTTGAAGAATTTATGCAGTATGCGAGTCATATGACATTTAATTCGCTTAATCAAGTTGGCCAATTTGCTCTTCAAGCCAAATCGAAAGGCATTTCATGTGGTATCCGAATTAATCCCGAATATGCGGAAGTAGAAACTGATATGTATAATCCATGTATTGCAGGATCCCGCTTAGGTATTCGTCGGGGTGATTTAGGCGATACGTTACCTGAGGGAATTGAAGGACTACATTCGCATACTTTGTGTGAGAATGATTCATTTGTGCTTTCTAGAACACTAGATGTAATTGATGCCAAGTTTGGAGATTTATTGAATCAAGTAAAGTGGTTGAATTTAGGTGGCGGACATTTAATAACTCGAGCTGATTACGATGTGGATCATTTAATTGAAACGCTAAAGAAGTTCAAAGCTAAGTATCCATATTTGGATATTATTCTAGAACCAGGTTCAGCTGTGGGATGGCAAACTGGTTTTCTCAAGTCCACTGTTCTCGATATAGTACATTCTGCTGGTATTGATGTAGCTATATTGGATGTTTCATTTGCGGCACACATGCCAGACACATTGGAAATGCCATATAAGCCGCGTATTCGTTCGGCTTCGATGGAGCCTGTGTCGGGTAAACCTACGTACCGATTTGGTGGGATGACGTGTTTAGCTGGAGATTATTACGGTGATTATTCTTTTGAAGAGCCACTAAAAATTGGAGATGAAATCATTTTAGAAGATATGATTCATTATACCATGGTCAAAACGACTACATTTAATGGGGTTAATTTACCTGATATCGGTATGATTGATCGAACTGGAGAGTATG
>CAIUGL010000127.1 GCA_903898715.1 uncultured Cytophagaceae bacterium | reverse complement strand
TCCCACATCGGGAATGTCAATGATCTTGAAAAATCAATTGCCCGTTCAAGACCTTTTGAAGCATTTACTCCCTTGGATTTCAGCAGGGAAATATCCCGTCCGAATCAAGATATAAACCACAGTTTGGGCAAGTTTAAATCCCAATATAAATTCGCATCAGGTCAAACTATGCGCGGAACTATTGCCTTTCAAAACAATGAACGACTCGAACTAGACGTACTGCGCGCCGGTAGAGGCGTAAATAATTTACGTTTCTTACTCCATACGTTTACGAGCGAACTTGTATTAGATGAGGCAAACACCGACAAAAAATGGAAAGGACAATTTGGCTTTAACCTACAATCGCAAGGCAATTTAACCTCGGGTAGAAGTGTAAACACACCCACATTAACATCCAGCCTGCTTCCGAATTACTTCCAACATACCTTAGGCGTTTTTGCGATCGAACGCTTGATCAAAGAAAAATTTGAATTTGAAGTTGGCTTACGTGTCGACCAAAAAATAATCGATGTCTACCGACCAAAAATTAATTATTCAACCATCATCAACCGAAATAAAAATCAGTTCACGGGTCTTTCAGGTAGCGCGGGACTCAAGTATCATTGGTCAGAAAAATGGACCAATCACCTCATCCTAGCGCGCGCTTTTCGTACTCCAGGTGTGAATGAATTGTTTTCGTATGGTGTTCACCACGGTGCGGCCGCATTCGAAATTGGAGATCCTAATTTGACAGGAGAAACGGCCTATAATGCGAGCTTAAACACGTTAATTGATGCCAACAAATGGCAAATTGAATTGGGTGTGTACCATAATTACATTCAAAACTTTATCTATTTAAAGCCCATGGTTACGCGTGGCGTGGCCGAATACTTCACCACCGTACGTGGCGCATTTCCAGTTTTTCAATACGAACAAATCAATGCACTTTTCAGTGGTATCGATGCGCAAGTCAACTACCAATTAACGCCTAAACTTGTATTACAACATAAAACGAGTATCGTCCAAGCAGTTGACAACTCGTCGGCCAACAAACGTTACCTAGTTAATATTCCCGCAAACCGTTTTGAATATACGTTGACCTACCGATGGATGCAGGACAAACAATATGTAAGTGTTGGCCTCATTCAAGTGAGCAGACAAACCCGCGTGGAACCAGGATCCGATTACTCGGAACCGCCCAAAGGCTACCAATTAGTACAAGCGAATTGGGGAATCAACCTCAAGAAAATAGATGTGGGTATTCGCATTAATAATGCCCTGAATACATCTTACCGCGATTATCTCAATCGCTTCCGATATTTTACAGATGACCAAGGTCGAAATATCAGCCTACGCGTCTTGTATAAAATTTAACGGCGCAACCAAACTTCAGGGTTTTGGCGTACCGTATTTTTCCAAACCTGGAAATTAATTTCCGACGTACCATCTTCATCCGAAGCAACCGATCCGATCCGTTGGCCAGTTTTCACCTTTTGACCCGTACTGACAGATACGCCAGCCAACTTACTATATACGGTAAAATAGTCTCCATGTTGAATCGCTACCACCATATTGATTCCAGGTATATTCACCACCGACTGCACTACGCCATCGTATACGGTATGCACAGGAGAGCCCGGTGACGTTTGAATATCAATTCCGTTATTATTGATCATCACTCCCTTTAAAATAGGGTGTTTATGAACACCAAAGTGATCTGAGATAAATCCGGAAGGAACAGGGAATGGCATCCGTCCGCGCAAGGCACTAAATGAACTAGCCAATTTCGCCTCCTCCGCATTCATATAATAGGTATTCGAATTCAATGCTGGCTCTGCAACTTTTTCAGCTACAACAGCCTTTTCTTTAACCGTTTCCTTCTTCTCAGCTTTCGCTTCTAGTTTTGTTTCTGCTTTTGGCTGCTCCTCTACGCCTAATTTTTCCGATCTCTTCACCACTCCTTCTTCCAATTTCACCTTCGGTAAAGCAGGTTTGTTTACTTCTAACTTACGTGCTT
>CAIUGL010000126.1 GCA_903898715.1 uncultured Cytophagaceae bacterium | reverse complement strand
CTTCAAAACCGGATAGTGCATCAAAAAATACCAATCCCATGGCTCAAATGGATTTAACCAACCAGCTCACAGATGCTGAGGCGGCCTATGCGATGATCATCAAAAACGCCGCAGCTTGGGGTGTGGATACGCAGCGCATTGGCATGATTGGGTTCTCCGCTGGAGCGGGTTTAACCATGCACGCTACGTTACATTCGAAAACGATGAAGCTCGCTTTTATTGGTCCGATTTATGGTGGCATGGGGCCCGTGAAGGTTCCGGCAAACGCTCCCCCGATGTTTAATGCCATCGCTTCAGATGACTTCTTGTTTAACTCTCAATTTGGGGTGATTGAATCTTGGTTTAAAGCGGGCAGACCCGTGGAGTTTCATTTATACCAAAATGGAGGGCACGGCTTTGGCCTAGGCAATCCGAACAGAACGAGCAATAAATGGTTTGATGCGTTTGTGCATTGGTTAGATGTGAATAAGTTTTTGGTGGCGAAATAATGGCCTCAAACTACTTTCCATTCCACCCATCCATGATGCCCGACTTGATGTCTGTATAACTCGTGAGTAACCAAATAACCAAAACAATCAGGAAAATCGTTTTCCAATGTGTTTTAAACAAAACGGTTAAGTCATGTAAGAATTGATTCATATCTGTGATTTTAAGTGTTAGATTAAACTCATAGGGTTTGGCTTCGGATGGCTTAACGCATGGAGATAAGTCGGCCTGCAATACTTCGCCCAGAACTTTTACGGAATAAAGACTTGGTTTTACCTCATTATTCTCGATTCGCTGAATCGTTCTGAGGGTTAATCCCGTCTGCTCGGAAAGTTCTTTTTGCGAGATATTCAACCGTGTTCTTAGCTCTTTTAATCTTGCACCAAATTCCATTTGCAAATATGATAGGTCTACATGAATTTATTTCAGACAGGAAAGCGTCATTCGTACGACATTTTCTGTGTCTAGGGCAATAATACAAACAGATTCCGAAAAATGAACAAGCCAATATAATTTTTCGGTATTCCCGTGTTTCACAAATGCCAAGCTATATATTTGAAAAATTATTGGGAACATTCAATCCCCTAACTAAAAGACGATGAAAAAAATCATACTATTAATGGCCTGTGCCGCCTTATCGATCGGCGTACGCGCCCAAAGCCCGGTAGGCGCGTGGGAATCCAAATCTATTTCTGAAAGCGGAGACACGCTAAGAAGTGTTGTTATTTTTGCCGATGGCTATCAGGTATTGACTATATACAATGCAAGCAATGGCAAGTTTGTTCATGCCAATGGGGGAACCTGGAAGTTGAATGGAGACGTCGTAACTGAAAAACGAGAGTTTCATACGGATAATGCTGCGCTCGTTGGCACAGAAGTCAGTTTTAAAATAGCCATGACCCACGATTCCCTCACCATCGTAGGCAGTAAGAGAAAATTTAGAAGAATCGATGACGGCAAGCCTGGTGTGCTTCAAGGGGCCTGGCTGATGTCGGGAAGAATCATGGATGGTAAAGTTCAAAAACGCGACACCAGTGTAGCCAGAAAAACCATGAAAATTTTATCGGGAACTCGATTTCAATGGATCGCTTACGATACCGATACGAAGCAATTCCTAGGAACTGGAGGCGGTACCTACACGACCCAACATGGTGAGTACGCTGAGCGTATTGAGTTCTTTTCGAAAGACGAGACAAGAGTGGGCCTTCGTTTAAAATTCAATTATGCGCTAAAAGCTGGAGATTGGGAACACTCCGGTTTGTCAAGCAAGGGAGATCCCATCCATGAAATATGGAGCATACGAAAATAGGTTTTACGATACTTTGACGGAATTTATACCCACATGATTGACCGGCTTTTTGCAAAACCCCTAACTGATAGCACAAGCGTCTCACTAGATTTAAGTGCCACGAATTTGGACTTGCTTCCATCCATCTATGGGAATGCCTCCGCGTTTAACGCGTACATCGAAGCGAAGATTGGTGATAAGATTGGTTATGGCGGATACCTGGAGCACCGGGTCATTTATGAGACCTATGCTAATTTCGAAACATCTTCAGCTGATTTTAGGAACATTCACCTAGGGATGGATTTTTGGACGACAGCAGGAACGCCCGTTTTTGCGCCATTAGACGGCGTGGTGCATAGTTTTATGGTGAATCATGGGGATGGGAATTATGGGCCAACGATCATTTTGCATCACCCGAAAGCAAATATCTACAGTTTATATGGGCACCTGTCTATGGGTGATTTAAGCCAACTGGAAGTTGGAATACCGATAAGCGCAGGACAAAAGCTTTGCCACCTAGGAAATTCGAATGAAAATGGCGGTTGGCCTCCACATCTTCATTTCCAATTAATCCGCGATATGCAGGGATATCAAGGAGATTATCCCGGGGTATGCGCGAAGCGAGATGTAGATTTTTATGTCCAGAACTGCCCGGATCCGGCATCTTTTGGAATAGTCTAATCCCAAGAGAAGAAAAAATGGCCCCTGTTTCCAGAGGCCATTGAAAATTATTTTGTAGCCGTTGTATAGGCTAAGACCTTCAAAATTTGTTGCTGCGAAAATCCATTTGGATCGTATTGAGCCATTTTAGATTTGTCCAACAATTCCTTAGGTAAGGCAAAACCAATTCTATATTTCATTAAATCGTTCAATGACTTAAATACATCCCAAGTCATAATCGTCGTATTTCCTAAACTAGAACCAGAGGTTAAGCGTCTAGCAACTCCCCATCCGCCCATATTGAATTTTGCCATGTTATCTCTAAAGAACGGCTTCCAAAGTGCTTTATTTTCGGCAACAAATCCAGTCATATTCGCTGGTCGGCCAAAGTTAAATTGTACATATTCTCCCGATCCCGGTAAATCATCTTCTGTCAAGAAAACATTTCGCTCATCTTTTGTCCATTTAAATGACGTGGTTAGAAGCGCTAATTCATCTTGCTCTGATTTGCTGAGAACTTTTGCGTTATTATTCCACCAAGCAAATTTGGTGTCTAATAATTGATCGATGTTGTTTGCGCTTTGGGCAAAGACATAGTTATACCCATTTTCGTCATCTACACCATCGATTTTTACAACTTGTAACAGAATCCATCCCGCTACATCTCCACTATTTACAGATGCTTGTGCGACTTTGGATTGCATCATCTGTGCTTTTTCAAAATTTTGAAGGTTCCCTTCCACGCGTACGGAATGTATCGCGTATACACGTTGCGCTTGTGCAACATGGATCGAAATAAGTACGATCGCTACTAATGATAAGATCTTTTTCATTTTTGTTATTTTAGATTTTAGCTAATTATTTTTCTCTTACTTCAACTTTCCAAACGTCAGTTCTTACCATCGTTCTGGCATTCACTGGTATTGGAGATTTAGGAAAAAGTTTTTTATATGTCGACAAATATTCATCCACAGTTATGCTATACGATTTATCCCAATCTTTAAATAAGTTTCCTGTCACATAATTATATTCTGATCCGTCAGCCACTGGAACAATTAGTCGATTAAAATACCAACCTGTTCTATTCCCATTATTTATAAACTCTTGATGAATGGGCTGATACACTTCCTTTTCTTGTCTTTCATATTCCCCTTCTTTGCCAGGTAGCGATTTCATAAAATTAACCTCCATATAATCCCCCTCACCGCGTAGGGCAGTAATATTCGAATAGATCTCTGTTTTTACCGGTACGCGTAATGACGTATACATATTAGCCATGCCACTTAAGGTTTTTTCGTCCATCCCTGGAAAGGCTTTTTTCATAAAGTCTGCTGTATTCGTTTTTGAAAAATCATTAATGGAACTAGCTGACTGGATAGAAACTAGGTCATAATTGGGATCTCCTGAACTTGTCAAAACACTGTAAAGTGTATAGCTGGCAACATCGCCTTGTTTAATTTTTTCCTTCCAAATCTTAGAAGCATACGTTTTGATTAAGCTGATATACTCAGCCGTTTTGCCTCGATCAGACTTGTAATAGTTTACTAAATAATAGGTTTGCTTTGTGCTTGTTTGAGCGATTGCAAAGAACACGCTCATGAGTAAGCAGGTGGTTAACATTAGTTTTTTCATAGGTATTAGAATTAGTTTTTTTCCTACTCATAAGGCTTTTCGGTTACGCCCCGTTTTTTAATGTGGGAGCTGGTCTCCACAGGTATCTTTTCGAAACTAATAATTTTTTTTGAATTAATTGTGTATCACGTGGTTTACTTCCTTTTATACAAGTACCACATGCAACTACTCAACATCGCTGGCACCACAGATACATGGGTTTCATCGGAAAATTCAATAAACTTGGTTTCGATATTTTTATAATGACTTTTGAGTTGATTGTCAAAATAGTGTAGATCTTCGATTCCGTCTTTGGGTTCTAAAGTACCAAAGGACAAAAAGACTCTTCCATTGTATTCATTATGTGTCGCGGCATAGTTTTTTTCAACCGTTCTAATTTCATTTTTTAACCAAAGTCGCTGAGAGGAGCTATTGATCCCAAAGCGATTAAACAACGAGGGTGTTTTAAACATTAAGTAGGCGACCATTTGACCCCCTAGCGAGTGGCCAGAAATTCCTCGATTTCCATTAAACCCATATTTGGTCTCAATAAACGGAAAAATTTGTTGGGTCAATGTCTGCAAAAACTGCTCCCCTTTACCAGAAATTAAGCTTCCAATAGGTATGTTAAAATACTTAGCTGCTCCTACATCGTTCAAGGTGTCCTTGGAGAACGTATAATCAGGCCACCGATTAATTAACCATTCACTCGTAGTTTTCTCTGGACCCGCAATGGTAACCACGATAACATCCTCAATCAGGTTTTCCAATTGAAGTGTCCGATGTGCTCCATGTGCAATAGATGCCGCATAATAGCCATCTAAAATATAATACACGGGGTATTTTTTGCTTGCATCATAACTTACGGGCAAGGATACCTCTAAGGTATATTTTGTTTTGTTGAACGTAGAGGTCAAATCAAACGTTGTCGTTAACTCTTTCGTTAGCGGGAATTGGGCATTAATCGAATGAGCAATCATGAGGACAAAAAGGAGACAAATGTATTTCATAGCTGTTCGTTAAATTAAAATTGTTGTTAATGGTAGATGGGCAAACCACATGACGAAATCACGCCAAAAGGGTAAATAGAGCATATCAAATAGGACCAACCCATGCGCGATCACATAAAGGCCTACTATCAACGGAAACACCCAGCGCGCTTTGGCTTGTTTACGTTCACGATAAATGATCCATAAAAAAACCGCATATAGGGTAAAAATGGTAGTCAAATAAGCTACAAATGGGTCGCTAATCACGCGGAACGCAAAGCGAATAAAGGCCGGTTCAATACATGCCAAACCGGTCACAATCATTCCACGCGCATGTAATTGATAATCCTTTTTGTATCGAATCGCAATGAAAAAAGCAGTCGCCAATATGATCAAATCCTTATATGAATTGAATGTCCCGACTAAATGATCATCGGCCAGCGGCCCTTGATGAGGTATGCGCGAATGGGTTAACAAAATGATCGAAATAAAGATCAGGGGAATCAGTAGGTAACTTATTTTTCCAAGCATGCGATGAATCGCTACTTGCTTGTTCCGAATTAAAATCGGTTGGATAATTAACAAACTGATCCAAAGAATAAGCACGGTGGCATGGAAATGAAAATAGAAGGAGAAGTGGGCAGTACCATAGAAGAACTTGGCAAAATACGATGGCCAAAAACCTAGGCAAACCAACAGGACTAATCCGAAAAAGTAATAGCCTGATAAATCAAACTGCAATTTTTTAACTGGTTTCTCCATGTCCGAAAACTCGAGAAACAAGATAGTTTATACCGCTCGACAGGCAAATATGAAACCATTTAAATGTGTTCCCAAAAAGGAAATGGGAACAAATGAGATGACATTTATCAATTAAATAAACTGCCAATCATTGGAATTTTACCTATTATTTAGGTGATTTAACTACTTTCGGACTAGGATGATAGCTTTTCAAAAAACGAGGTCGACACGACCTCTTTACAAATCTTGCTCGCCTGAATAGGCGGGGAGTATTGCAATCGTTTTCGATATTAAAAAGCCCAGTTATTCCTTTGTAAGTATACGACGCCCCAAAGGAAAGTTGGACTAATCACATTCCGACAAGAAACCCAGGCTTATATCTTGCTTGCTTGATTCCCAATTGGCCATAGATTTAGCACGGTATACAAAGGATGAATTCGAGGAAAGAGAAGCATTTAGACTAAAATATTTGCTAGTTGGTTTTGCTTTCTTGCTTTCAACCCATTGAATCGTGGCAGCAACAAGTCCCATATCTTTAGTCAAATAAAGATTATAAGGACGTAGGTCTAACTTAAACAAGCCCACATAACCTTCTTTTATTTCAAAAATTACTTCCTTTGGCATGATTAATTCTGTGGGAACCCCATCGACTACTAGATACAAGTTCAATCTAAATTTTAGGCTAGAAAATTCATTTGAACTGATGTGCATCTGAAGTTCATTCAGAAAGCAGTCCTTTTTCACAGGAAGCAAAACTCCGGCCTCTTTACCTAATCGATCATCCACCTCTTTTTCATAAAAAGTATAAAAATTATAGTGCATGAGACCCAATCCCTTACCATTTCTTCCCAAAAACTTCTTTACTGTTTTCTTGGGATTAATGCTTACTTCTTGTAATAATGTAGACGCAGGATATAAAAGAATATCTCCTAATGAGTTAGCCAATTGGGTTGGGGCGAATTTAAGTATTTGATATCCTAAATGCGAAAAAACGATTGAATCGGTGGCGATACTATTCCCTGAAAACTTGAGTTCAAATTTTCCATTTTCATCCGAAACTGTTCCGATGTTTTTTTGAAAAACCCCAATATTGACATACGGAATTGCTTGCTTTGTTTCAGCATCAATTATACGGCCTATCACTTTTGTTCCTTGAGCTTTTACTGTGTTTAATACTCCTAAAAGGAGCAAAAGAAAAATCAAATATTTGTGCATGACATCCAAATAATCTTAATTGCTAATGAACGAAACATACTTTGTAATTAGTATAGGAAAGAGAAGAAATACCAAAAATAGTATGATTTAACATGAGGTCAAAAACTAAATAACGGAAGACGGAAGTTGATTTAGTGCAAATATAGTTGGTATGTTAGCTAAGGTCTATGTTATAAGTCAAGCGCCATTTGAATATTGCAACGCTCATACGGTGTATGGCGTCCAAATACTTCTATAAATCCCAACTTGCGATATAGGCTTATGGCAGGTATTAACATGGTATTACTCTCTAAATAAAGCGTTTTTGCACCCACTGATCTTGCTTTGTCTTTTATGGCTTCCCCGATTAACCAACCAATCTTTTTACCTTGTGCTTTGGGTGCGACTGCCATTTTTGCCAGTTCAAAATCATAGCTAGGGTCATCCATTTTAATTAATGCGCAAACTCCAACAGGCTCCTTATTTAATAAAGCAACTAGAATATGGCCTCCATTTTGCAAAATATAACTATCCGCATTGTCTAGGGCATTATAATCAGACGCTTCCATTTTAAAGTAAGTAGAAATCCATTCCACATTTAAGTCCCTAAATATTTCCTTGTAAGCAGGTTCGT
>CAIUGL010000125.1 GCA_903898715.1 uncultured Cytophagaceae bacterium | reverse complement strand
TACTGCCTCATAGTTTCATCAATTTAACTTGTTGTTGCACCGTTTGACCTGTTACTTCCAACAGATAAGTTCCCGTCACATACGAACTCAAATCCAAAGAGACCATCCGCATGGCATCCACCGCATGCAACGCACGCGCATACATTTTTCCTTGTAAATCATAGATTCCAATCTCCACTTCGCGATCTCGCCCTACCACATAAACGGTCATCGGACCCATCGTCGGATTCGGGAAACACTGAACCTGTTCCGAACGGAATATTTCCCGGTTAAACTCGCCCTGACAACCTTGCGATGTCCATACACGGACTTGATTTTTCCCGGTGACTAAATCTGTCGACCACGTTCCCGCTTTTACCTCAAACTTCGTGTCATTCACCTGAATGAAATAGGCATCCGCCCCCTGTAAATCCAGTTTCAAGGTTTGATTATCTGGACTTAAACTCGCTTGTACAGCCAACGGATCTGGCTGTTTCACCTGAACATCAAACAACTGCACATAATCCTTTTGCCCCTCAATCGTAATGGAAATCGTATAGGTACCTATCACCAAATTATCCAAGACTTGCTTCGCACCTGCCACAGCCTTGAGTGATTTGGCATACGATGAAGGCCCTTTAATATCAACCAAATAGGTGTATTTCAAATCTTTAAACGTCATTTGAAGCGCACCATTGGTGGTGCCTGGACAGGTCGTGGCTGTCAACTGTATCGAATAATTGTCCGTTGGCATTTTAAACACCGGACAACCATTAATATCGACCATCGTCCCGAGCGGCGTATTCGCACACTGATCAAATAAATCGGGAACGCCATCCGAATCTGAATCCGCAAACGTATCCTTAATCAATTGAATCTTCTCAAACTCACGATACATAATCTGTTTATTCATGGATGCTGGAGACCCCATCCATTGATTCAATAAAGACGAATAAGCTTGTCGGTAATCATATAACACAGGCAAATCTTCATTCATTTTATAATTCGTCGGTATCACAGGATTCTTACCAATCACACCACCTTTCACAGCATTACCGAAAACAAACATCGGCGCAACAGTACCATGATCCGTTCCTGAACTACCATTCGAATGAATCGTTCTGCCAAATTCCGACAACGTTACACCTACGACCCGATCGCCCAAATTCTGCGCATCCAAGTTTTTCATGAACGTGACAATCGAATCATTCAGTTGCTTCAATAAAACGGCATGCTGACCCTTCGTGAAATCTTGCGTATCCACTTGCTGGCCATGCGTATCAAAACCG
The DNA here is from genome assembly GCA_903898715.1 of uncultured Cytophagaceae bacterium. GTDB lineage: Bacteria > Bacteroidota > Bacteroidia > Cytophagales > Spirosomataceae > Aquirufa > Aquirufa avitistagni. Next base: position 31,785 of record CAIUGL010000125.1, on the reverse strand, counting down.
CCCAAACGCAACATGTACACCCGTGTATTCAATCCTCCCGCAATGAGGCGGTGAATAATCTTAAACTGATTCCCTAAATCATTTTCCTCAAACGGATGAGGCGTCGTACCTGCCCGATAAGCTGCCTGAACGACGGAACCATATTCTTGGGACTGTCGGCCTATCAACTGTAAATATGCCAATCTTGACCCCTGCAACGTCTCCGGATAGGTGTTGACAAATGGATTCATCAACTTGTAAAAGTTATCTGGGTTGTTGTAGATTAGACTGGTAAATGAATTTTGGCCTTGAAAAAGTAAGCTAGATTGCCAGCTGATTTCAATGGACAAAGGATGCGGAAAATTCGCATTGGGATATGCCTTGGGGTAATTGGGATGTTGCGATTCAATGTATCGCGCCATCCAGCCGGAAGACACATTTATGTCCGCATCAGAGCCCGACATCCAAATATCGGAGGAGCGGAAGTGGGAATAATTGGGTTTGGCATAACCAACGGACTGAATGATCGCTAATCGCTTTTCATCAATTAAATTATTCAAGCCTCCCATCGCTGGGTGTAAACCCGCAGCAGTCCCTTTAATCGGAATGATTTTTGACTCAGGTATAATCACACCGGGGCGGACCTTTTTCAAACTTTCATATTGGTCCATCGGGATGACTGTATTTAAACCATCATTTCCTCCGTCTAACCTAATGATAATCAATATTTTACCTTCCGCCACGGTATTTTGCAGCAACTCATTTTGTTCAAACAAGTCCATGCCCGGAATGAAGGCTGGCATTGCTGCCAAATGAGCCATATTATGTATAAAATTACGTCTATTCATGGCTCGTTAATGTAAATGTGTTTCACCCAATTGGAAAATTAAGCCCATCGCCTGCGCTAACCGATTCTGTATTACTTGTCGGTTTTCCGTCGTGGGATTACCCACAAACGTATACCAAGCGCCCGTCCAATAATTCGGATTCGTATTCCCCTGCAGGACCCGATCGATAATTCTTGCTCGTGTGGCCGAGTTAATTGGGATGTTGATGAGGCGGTCAATTAACTGATCCACCAAGGCATCTAAATTCTCAGGCGTATTAAACTTGCGGACATATTCCGCTAAATCTACGCGAACAAGCATGCCTGTTTTCGTAACATTATTGTAATACACCCAATTCCCCCAGTTGAACATGGAATCGGTATGCTGGGCGCGCTTTACGATTGTTTCTGAATTTATCCAGAACAAATCAAAGGCAGGAGTTTGGTAATATGCAGGCCAACCAGCCACATTGGGCGGATCACCCATATTCATCCCCAAATTATTCATTTGATTATGAATCCCATTGTAGCGTTTATAGTCATAATAAATCGCATCCTCACCCATGACAACAGGCACAAATTTGTTATCCAATAAAGGCATATCAAATTCTTTGGCCAAGCCGATGACAAAGTCGGCAGGCGACTTAATAATCGAATTATAGTGAATCGAATCAAAAAAATGTTCGCTGGAAAGCAGCGTACGTAACACCGGTAAAATCTCAAATTTATTATCTCTGAAAACTTTAGCTAAGGGTGTGATGATTAAATCTTCCGTCGACGGTTCAATCATGGGGTTGACGAAGAAACTGTAGATGCGCCGACACATATATTTGGCAACTTCATCCGTCGTAAAAATCATATCGATCGCCTCGCGCAACTCACCATCTGCACGATCAGGATTATTAGCTCCTGAAATCTTACGGTTACCATAAAATTCTGAAAACTGCTTATCGCCAATATCGTGATTCCAGTACCCATTGGTCACTACGGTCCGACCTTCCGTTTTCATGGTCTTATCCCAGTCGAAATTCCAGCCTGTCAACAAGCGCGCCATTTCAGCCACATCTTTTTCGGTAAACTTGGAGTTGGGACCTTTCCCTACCGTAAATAACTCTTGTAGCTCACGCGCATAATTTTCATCAGGTGAAAATTTATTATTTTGATTGCCATTCAAATAAACGAGCATCGAAGGATCCAACGTAATGTGGTAAATCAGATCCTTAAAATTTCCTAAAGAAGATTTAAACAGCGTATCCACATACTGAAATGCATTCTTTACGGGACCCCCATTTTGAAGCGACGCGACTAATAAATTGTGGTAAAACAAAAACATGCGCCAATGGATCGAAGTCTTTTGATTGACAAACTGCTTCGAAAGCCATGCCTTTAATGATTGCGTACGACTACCATTCAACGTACCATTATCCTTAATATATTCAGGTGCAGTAACCCAAACCGCCCCCTTGGGAACATCGGCCTTGACCACTTCCGCATTATCGATAATGTCTAAATAATAATCATTGACTGGCAGCGCAAATGGCTTCTCAGGAGTAAGCAATAAATCAATGCTTTGTTTGAGCGTCAAGTCTTTGATTTCCTGATAACTCTTATAACTAAAGCCAATCAATGCTCGATTGAGCAAATGCATTTTTTGTGCTTTACCAAATTCCCCGGTATATGGACTAAGCCCTTTTTTAGAGGTGTATACACGATCCTTTCGAATACCTACGGTCTCCAAGCGAATGTTTTCCTTGGTAAATAAATCCACTAGGTTAGGTGTGTTAACCTTAGGTATTTTTTCGTCTGCCATCTATATTTTCCTAAATATGTTGTTTCTTGCGACCATGAAACGTAGAAACTTCATTCAACATCTTTGTCCTGCGCTAACGATTACACAAATCGCTTTATTAAGTAGTAGCTGCCAAACAGAGGAAGAACCTATGCTTCCAGCTACGACGGAAGAGGAAAAAGAATTCAAACGAATTTCAGCTTTATTTAACGCAGACGGCTTTTTTATAGAAGGCAAAACCGTTTTCGTTAATTTGGCACACAATAACTTCGTTAAGTTAGGAGATATTTCAGGTTTTAGCAACGTCATCGAAGCCGGAATCCTGCTATTGAAAACAGATGCGAATACCATCAAAGCCTTCGACAACTGCTGTCCGCATCAAGGCGCACGTGGTTCTTGGGTCTTAGCTAATGGTCGTTTCAAATGCGAGAACCATGGAAATTCGTATAATACGACGGAAGTCAATCTAGTAGGTTGCGATTCAAACAGCATCACGGGTGGACTCGTACGTTATCCCGTCACGCTGTATAAAACTTATTTAAAGGTCGTTAAGTCCTAACGGTATGCTCACAATTGCCATCATCGGTGGGGGTGCCGCCGGATTTTTCGCCGCTTTATCAGCTAAAAAACATTTTCCCGACGCACGGGTATGCGTATACGAAAAAACGTCGAAGTTTCTGGGTAAGGTGAAAATCTCTGGTGGCGGACGGTGCAACGTAACCAACGCAACGTTCAACAAGCGTATCCTTTCCGAAAATTACCCACGCGGCGAAAAATTCTTACGAAAAGCTTTCGAGCAATTTGATGCCAAAGACACGGTGGACTGGTTTGAGTCGCGTGATGTTGCGCTGAAAACATATCCGGATCAATGTATTTTCCCTCTTTCCAATGACTCGCAATCCATTATCGATTGCTTTTGGTACGAAGCCCGCAAACTAGGCGTCGAACTATTTACCAGTCATGGGGTGGACGCTATAAAACGCACCAAAAACTGCTTCCAGCTCCATTTTAAGGATTCTGAACTGGAAGTTGACCGCGTGATTGTGACCGTCGGAGGCCAACCGAAATTTTCGGGACTCCAATGGCTCGCGGATATCGGCCATCAAATCGTTCCGCCTGTCCCATCGCTTTTTACGTTCAATATGCCGCAAGATCCCATTCGGGAATTGATGGGGATCGTCGTTGAAAAAGCTGTGGTCCGCATCGAAGGCCAAAAGCTAATCGGCCGCGGACCCTTACTCATCACCCATTGGGGAATGAGCGGCCCGGCTATTTTACAGTTGTCGGCCTGGGGCGCACGCATCCTTGCCGAAAAAGAATACCATTGTTCAATTCTGGTCAACTGGCTTGAGGATGAAAAAGAGGAAGGACTTCGCGCACAAATCAAACAGATAATTAAGGACCATGGATCCAAAATGATGAGTAATCATAATCCATTTCCGATGCCTAATCGGCTTTGGGTATTTCTACTTGCGAAAAACGAAATCGACCCTTCGGGCCGTTGGCACGACCTAGCCGGAAAAAGCCTGAATAAACTCGTGAATACTTTGATCAATGACCGATATGAAGTCAAGGGTAAAACAACCTTTAAAGAGGAATTCGTGACGGCTGGCGGAGTGGATTTGGCTGAAATCCATGTGAATACGATGGAAAGTACAATTTGCCCAGGTTTGTTTTTTGCCGGTGAAGTGATGGATATCGATGGCATAACCGGTGGTTTTAATTTTCAATCGGCCTGGACAACGGGATTTATTGCGGGCAAAAACGTAGGGAATAATTAATATATAATTGAATGTACTATCAAAAAAAAATCAAAATTATCAGGCAATAAATTGAAACGAATAAAACTAGGTCTCGAAAAACAAAAACTCTCCCCGAAAATCAGGGAGGGTTTATTTAATCCTAGTTCTAATTTATTGTCTTATATCAAAGATCTCATTGAGATCGAAATATGCGTATTAGGCCAATTTAAAGAGTACAAAGAAATAGGAGTTTAGCTACTTTTCAAAATTCATGGGTATCGATGCCACTAAAATTCCGATAACCAAAGGTACGCAATTGAAATGCATTACCATTAAATAAATGAAATAAATGCATAAGGCAAAAAAAATCCCAAACCGAAGTTTGGGATTTAAACAGACCTTAATAAAAATTATAAAGCAAATAGGTCTTTATCCAATTGCGGCTTCACCACACAGGTATTGTCTAAGTGCATCGTCGCTGTATTCGTCGCATTGTACGTTGGCCATGCCGGTAATCCCTTGTGATTTGGATTGCCCACTTTGGCAAAATTAATCCAGGCCTGGCTCATTTTATCTGCCAACACATACGCGTCCTTTCCGCCTCCAGTCATCTCTTCGCAACGTGCGATGTTGTTAAAACAGAATGGTAATTCGCCGCAGTGAATCGCTTTGTACTTGCCATCTGCCACGGGTGATTGCCAGGTGAATAAGTACATGTACACGGGTGCTCCGCCGATGGCCGACTTAACATTCGCTTGTTCCACGGCGCCTGGACGGAACATACGGTCCACATCCAATAAATCAGATGGACGCGTGTCATTAGGATATGCTTTCTTCACGGCTGCTTTGTAAGCCTCCGCTTTAGCACCATAGGTTTTTTGAATAACCGCCTCCACATCAGCAGCAGATGCATTGGCCATCGCCATATTTGCAAATGGCGCAAATTCATTTTTCACAGTTCCGATCAGTAAGGGAACATCTTTCGATAGGGCTAATGCCTCTTTGGCCGACATCTGGTAGGGTAAAACATCCCCATCTAGGCTTGGGCCCCAACTTAACCCAAATCCACCAACTGGCTTACCGGCTGCTTTTAATTGCGCCGCCACAACCTGTAAAGCTTTTTTACCTGCATTCGCTAACACAGGAAATGGAATCTTTTGTAAACTATCTGCCTGATTCGGCGCTAAGTTTAAAGCCTTCATCACCTCAGCCGTAATCGCCTGCGTCGTAGACTTACTTAACATCTCTGAACGGAATGCCCCACTTTGATTAATTGCCTTGTGAAATAAACCCTTCGCAGATGGCATCGCCATCAAAGTATTCACTTTGGCACCACCACCCGACTGGCCAAAAATGGTCACATTAGACGGATCACCCCCAAATGCTTCGATGTTGTTTTTCACCCACTCCAAAGCCGCCTTCATATCCAGCACGGAATTGTTGGCCGAATATTTATACTTGTCGCCATAGGCCGACAAATCTAAATACCCCAAAATATTCAACCGGTGATTGATCGAAACGACAACTACATCACCTTTTTTAGCCAAATTTTCTCCGTCATACGAAGGTAATTCTTGAGAAGATCCTGATGTAAATCCACCTCCGTGAATCCAAAACATCACCGGACGCTTCTTGCCATCCTTGATGCCTGGCGTCCATACATTCACACGCATGCAATCTTCATTCGTAAATCCCCAGGAGTGATTGAACACAAATTCAGATTCATCTTGCACATTAGTCGTTGGGTCCAATAACGGAGCTACCGGTCCATATGTGTACGAACTACGCACATTTGACCAAGGCTTTGGCTTATGCGGCGCTTCAAAACGAGCGGCCTCCGCATACGGAATTCCTTTATAGGTGTAAATACCTCTGTGAACATATCCACGCACAGAACCTGATTCCGTAGGTACAACACCTACAGTAGAACCCGTGGTGATTTGGGCTTGTGCGATCCATCCCGAAAACAGGATGCCGCAGGCTAAAGCAATTCTTTTCATCTATTTAGTTTTTATAATAACGATCTAAAAATTCATACCGCGCATCATTCGCCGCAGGTACCGATTTGGACTCGACATCCAATACCATCACAGCCGGATTTTTCTCTTGTGCCTGCGCAACTGGCCAGTTGGGCAAATCCTTTCCATTCGGATTACCTGATTTGATGAAGTTTGCAAAATAGGCGAACATCGTATTGGAAACTTGATAATCTTCCTGTGTCCACGCGTATTCTTTAATCAACCTCAAATTCCCCATGCAATATTCAATTTCGCAAGCATGTGGCGCGCCGATCGCCGGACGCGGCTTCGGTGCATTGGGGTCTGCCTTCACGGTTCCGCCAGCTAAAGCGGAAGAACGTGTATTGTCAACCAAAGGCGGGCGTAGTTTTGAAAACATATACCGGTAAACCGCTTGCGAAGAATTCTTACGATGTAAGTCAAACCACTTCCACGTACTATAAGAGATAAAACGATCCGAAGCTAAGGCCGTTGCAGAATACTCAACTTCTTGCTCTGTCTTGCCTGGATATAAAGCCATGATGGCATCAACTTCCGTTGGAAATGCAGCCTTTACTTTCTCTAAATAATTTTCAGGTGTATAGGGTCTCCCTTGCATAAAGGCTAATCCTGACATTTCAGCTGAATTCCAACCAAGTAGCAAGGGAACTTGCGCTTGCTCTTTGGCATTGAAAATGGCTGGAATTGATTTCGGATAAAAATAGCCGTCAATAACCGCTGTATTGTAATTTTTACGCGTTTCTGATTGAATCTCAAACAACTCGCGGGTAGTCAATTTACGTAAATCAGCTAAAGACTTTGCGTTCGCCTTTGCCGCAAATTCAACGCCTTCTTTTTCTGCTTGCGCCAAAGGCACCGGATACAAGGTTGGGTTAATCCCTGCCCCACTTTCACCAATCGCCCCCGCAATCACATCGCGAGCAAGTGGAGAGGACATTTGGGCACTAACTGACACAGATCCAGCAGACTCTCCCGCAATCGTAATCTTCTTCGGATCACCACCAAAAGCAGCGACATTGCGCTTCACCCATTGTAGCGCAAAAGCTTGATCCATCAAACCATAATTTCCAGAACCTTTATAGCTCGTTTCTTTGCTTAACTCTGGGTGTGCAAAAAATCCGAAGACTCCCAAGCGGTAGTTCACCGTAATCACGACAATTCCTTGTTTGGACATCGCCTCTCCATCATAACGCGGCTCGGAAGCATCCCCTGCAAAAAATCCACCTCCATAGAAATAGACTAAAACAGGTAAATTTTGCGTATTTCGCTTCGCAGGTGTCCATACATTTAAGTACAAACAATCCTCACTTAATCCCTGAGAACGGGAATTCATATCACCGAAAACGATGGCTTGAATCGGTCTTGCTGAAAATTGCTTCGTTTCTTTGACACCTGTCCAGGCTGAAATGGCTTGTGGCGCTTTCCAACGTAAATCACCTACAGGTGGTTTCGCAAAGGGTATACCAAAATAAGTTTGAATGCCCGACTGCGTACTATAATTACCCTCGATTTTTCCCGATTCGATTTGGGTTTGAACAGCCATTTTGTTGTCACTTTGCGCATGAGCAGCAAAAGCAAAAATGCCCAATAGGCAAGTGAGATGCCAGATTTTTTTCATTCGTTTGATAGGTTTTTCTATTGTAATAATATGATACAATAATACAAAAATAATGCCAACTAGCAACGAGGCCCTGTAGGGACTTGCTTAATTAAGCTGTAAACATTCGATGGAATTCAATTCAGGGCCTCCTCCCCGATTCGCGCTACCATTGGCCACATACAATTTGCCCTTATAATTCACCACCCCGGTGCCATGTCGGCCTTGATTCAGTGACGGAAATTTCACCCAATCTCCCGACCGAACATCCAGCGCTTCTACTTCTGCGTGGGCGCTTGTTTGGGCCGTACTTTCACCCAGCATAACGATTAAATAAGGAAAATGGCCAACTGAAGCACTTCCGGCACGCTGCGTAGGTAATGGATTAGCCAATGTGGTCCAGCTACCTTTTTTAAAATCATATACATCTACTTCCCCAATCGTCTCGTTCAAAACCTTCCCAATGGAGGCATGCGAAGTACGCCCACCGGCTACATATAATTTATCTCCTACTAGGGTAGCTTGGAAGTGATCGCGCGCACGTGGAGCATCGGGCAATTTTTCCCATTGATTGGTTTTCGGATCAAACACATCGAACCATCTGACATGTCCGTCCCAATGTCCATCTTGAATTCCCGACACAAAGTATAATTTATCTTTCCGAACAACTACGCCGGCAGAACCACGTAATCTGTCAGCCGGTATCGCCGCACCTTCCCGCCAAACTTTGGTCCGAGGATTAAAGATCCACATGTTGCTCAAAGGCTTTTCATGCGGATAATTTCCTGTCATCGCACCGATCACGTAGATTTCATGTTGAAATGAAACAGCTTGAAAATGATGAAATTCAAAAGGCGCATCAGCCACTAATTCCCAGCGATTTTGTTTCGGATAATAGGCATCCACTGGCCGCTTTCCTCGCCCACCTAGCGCATAAAATACTCCATCGCAATTGACAAATGTACTTTCATGACGCTTAGCGCCACTCGTTTGAACTTCTACGGCGCTCCACGACCCGGTGGGAATTTGACCAAAGAGACTTACGGAGCTGATGAAAACAAAAAGTATCGATAATTTCATGTGCATAGGTTTTTTTTAAATGTAGCAATTGCCTGTTAAACTCAGGATATTAAAACTGTTATTTTTTTCTTAGATTCGTACCCTTAATAATAGGTATCATGCAAAAGAAATTAATTGGATTAAGTGTATTACTAGTTGGCTCTTTGAGCGTCATGTCCTTACGTACGCAACCTGTCGAAGAGGCTCCCGCCGAAAAAACATACACACAATACTGTGCATCTTGTCACGGTGAAAAAGTAGAGGCATTCGTTGACCGTCAATGGAAACATGGTAATTCAAAAGCACAAATTCTCGCTAGTATTACGAATGGGTACCCCGAGTTAGGCATGCCTACTTGGAAAGAGACGATTTCGGCGAAAGAAATTGAAAAATTAGCAGATTTAATTGTTGAGAATTTGGCTGGAGTTGAGCAATACAAATTTGCCAATAAGCCTACATCGAATGTGTTTCAGTCAGAAGGTATGCGCGTGGAATTGGATACGATTGCCACCGGATTTGATAGCCCTTGGGGTTTTGCTCAACTACCAAATCTTGAGTATTTAATTTCGGATCGTTCAGGAAAACTATATTTAGTAGATCAAAAGAAAAATAAAACGCTTGTTGCTGGTACGCCTCAGGTTATGTCCAAAGGTCAAGGTGGATTATTAGATGTTGTTCTACACCCACAATATGCAACGAACGGTTGGGTCTACATGTCCTATTCCAAATTCAAAACAGAAGGTGGAAAAACCTTAACTTCAACGGCAATCGTCCGTGGAAAAATCATGAATAATGCCTGGGTGGAGTCGCAAGAGATTTTTGAAGCCTTGCCTTATACACAGACATTCCACCATTTTGGATCGCGTTTGGCATTCGATAAAAAGGGAATGTTGTTTTTCAGTGTGGGAGAACGCGGGATGGAAAAAGTATTTCCACAGGCATTAGATAATGACAATGGTAAAATTCACCGGATGTATGATGATGGGCGTATTCCGGCCGACAACCCTTTTGCTAAATCTGCTCATCCGAGTGTTTATACGTATGGTCAGCGTAATCCGCAGGGATTGACATTGAATCCAACAACCGGTGCGATTTGGGAAACGGAACATGGTCCTCGTGGAGGAGATGAAATTAATATCATTCAGGCAGGCAAAAATTACGGTTGGCCTACCATCACCTATGGCATCAACTACGATGGCAAACCAATTTCGGCTATTTCTAAAAAAGAAGGTATGGAGCAACCCATCTCATATTGGATTCCTTCTATTGCACCTTCGGGATTAGCCTTTATTGACAGTGATAAATATCCAGCTTGGAAGGGCAATTTGATGGTTGGCTCTCTACGTTTCAACTACTTGAACCGATGTGTAATTAAGAACAATAAAGTTGTTAAGCAGGAAAAGGTTCTTGTGAATCTTGGTAGAATGCGTAATGTCAAAATGGGTGTTGATGGTTATTTATATGTAGCTACGGAAAACCCAGGGATGGTATTTAGGGTTCGACCATAAGTCTCAGTGGAATTACATGTAAGCGCTGCCGCGAGTCTGAGGATTTCGGCAGCGTTTTTTTTGGACTATGATAGGTTAATAAAAATCAAATGAGTTATACTGATGATAATCAGGAAAAAAGAGATACGAGTTGCGTCAAAAATGCGTTAAATTGCCACCACATTAACCCAATCATACATGTCTACTAAAATACAACGCCACGAATTCTTGAAATCTTTGGGATTTAAAGGAGCTTCTTTACTAGCTGTTTATTGCGGTGCCGCCAGCTTAAGCTCATGTCAAAACGAATCTGTAGGTCCTGCATCAGCCATTGACTTTACCCTTGATTTATCAAATGCAGCCTATACGGCATTAAATACCGTAGGTAAATATGTGATTTACAATCAGGTCGTTATCGCGCGTGTATCTGCGACAAGCTTTGCTGCGGTGACGCAAATTTGCTCGCATGAAGGCCGAGCGCAAGTTGTTTACAATGGCACTAACTTTTATTGCTCAGCACATGGCGCAACGTTTAGTACGACGGGTACGGCATTATCGGTGACCAACAAAGCTATAGCTTCTTATAAAACGGCTCTTACGGGCACAACTTTACGTGTATATGCATAGGTTACTCCTGTTATGTGGACTGCTGAGTTCGTTTCAACTTGTTGCGCAAGATGACTTGTTGGCCATGCTAGAAAAAGAAGATGCTAAAAAGCCAACTTACACCTTGGCAACATTTAAAGCTTCCCGGTTGATCAATGGACAATCGGTTGAAACGATTGCTAAACAGCATGTTAATTTTTGGATCTCTCATCGGTTTGGGGCGATTAATTCTGGATTTATTGATAATTTTTTTGGTCTGGATGAGGCGCGTATTCGCTTGGGATTGGAGTATGCCGTTACGGATAATTTACTGGTGGGTGCTGGTCGGTCCACCATCGAAAAAACGTATGATACCTTTGCGAAATACAAGGTGCTCCGCCAATCGAATAAGATGCCGGTGACGGTGACGGCTTTTGGTAGTGTGGCTAGCAATACGATGAAAACGGGATATACGATGGAATCAGGAACGGTGATGCGATTTTACAATAATCTGCAACGTCAAAGCTACCTCGGCCAGGTATTGATAGCCCGAAAGTTTTCGGATAAGTTATCCTTACAATTGATGCCCACGATTTTACATAATAACTTAGCGGAAAGCGTTTATATGGAAAATACGCAGGCGGCGATGGGATTTGGGGGACGCTATAAACTGAACAATCGCTTGAGTGTGTCAGCCGAATATTATTATAATCTCGTTGAGAAGGATGAATATGAAGAATCGGCAGGTCAAAAATACCCGTATCATAATTCATTTGCCATCGGCTTTGACATTGAAACGGGTGGTCACGTATTTCAATTGCATGTGAGTAATTCGCGTGGGATGATTGAGAAACATTTTATTGGTCAAACGATAGGCTCCTGGGAAAATGGGGACATATTTTATGGCTTCAATATTGCCCGAACGTTTAGTTTCGAACCAAAAATCAAGAAATAATGAAATACCTGATCACGCTCTTTTTCATTTGCCTAGTTTGGACTGCAAATGCACAACTATTCACTACGCAGACAGGTGAAATTTCGTTTTTCTCAAAAACTCCGATGGAGGATATTGACGCGGTTAATAAGCAAGTGGGTAGTATCATTAATTCAGCGACGAATGAAGTGGCTGTTCAGATGCGCGTAACTAATTTTATCTTTCCGAATAAGTTGATGCAAGAGCATTTCAACGAAAATTATTTGGAGACGGATAAGTACCCTAATGCGACATTTAAAGGTAAAATTAAGGAGTCCATTGATTTAAAAGTCGCTGGGACTTATGCGGTCACGGCGGCGGGTACGGCAACGATTCATGGGGTTTCTCGACCAGTCGAATTAAAGGGGACCTTGGTTTCAACTGGTAAAACAGTAGCATTAACGTGCCTATTTGATATACATTTGGATGAATACAAGATTGATATTCCTAAAATCGTCTTTAAGAAAATAGCTGAGGTCATCAAAGTAAAAGGGAACATCACATATACCCTACGCTAAGATGAAACACCTGCTGTTTTTAGTTATTGCGCTTTGCTTTTGGGCATGCTTACAAGACAAAAATTTGCCTGTCCAGCCTTCGGGTGGCGGAGTTGTTATTGACACAACCATCAAAGAAATTCCTGGCACAAATGCATTGTGTGATACGATGCTTATTTCCTTTGACAAATCGGTTTGGCCAATCTTGCAGGCCAATTGCATCGCATGTCACTCGGCAAACATTGCCAGTGGGGGCGTGGATCTTTCCAGCTATGCCAAAATCACCCCGTATGTGAAGAACGGAAAACTTTATGGTTCCATAACGCATGCGTCGGGGTACAAACCGATGCCTTCGGCAACAATGAAGTTAAACGTATGTGATATTACGATCATCCGAAAATGGATTCGGGGTTCATCGCCATCAGGAAGTATTTTAGTTGACTTAAATCCGATGAATCCAATCGACCCTGTGATTAACATCCCTTCAGTTCAGCCACCATCATTGGTGACGTGTAGCCCGGATACCGTTTATTTTAAACAAAAAATTCTACCCTTAATCGTGTCTAATTGTGCGTTGAGTGGATGTCATGATGCTATTTCTAAAAAAGATGGCGTCATTCTGACGGATTACACGAACATTATGCGTGAGGTGAGGGTGAGTAATCCTGTTAGCAGCGATTTATACAGGTCTTTGATCGCCACGGGAGAGGATCGCATGCCACCAGCAGGATCATTGCCAGCGGATCAAATTAATTCCGTGTTAACTTGGATTAAGCAAGGGGCTAAAAATAATTCGTGTGATGCGTCTGCTACGAATTGTGTGACAACTAATATTAGCTTCAAAGCTACGGTCCTGCCGATTTTAAAGACTAATTGCATCGGATGTCATAGTGGTACGAAGCCGTCGGGAAATATTGATTTGGCAACCTATACACAGGTACAAAAATATGCAGTCAATGGTAAACTTTATGGATCAATTGCGCATCAAACAGGCTTCATACCAATGCCCTCTGCAACTAGTACCTTAAGTACCTGCGAGGTCAGTCAAATCAAGTCCTGGATTAATGCAGGATCGATCAATAATTAAGGGTAATACGTTGTACTACTATAATCAAATCCAAGCTTAGCGCTTTACACCGAATACAACGATTCATGCTGCCGCTGTCGTAGACCTAGGCAGCGTTTATCCGTTATACATCTACGGAATCATATACGATAACTTTTTGCCATAAGTGGCTGTAGTTTTTGACAAAATCGACGTGGATGGGATGGTCTTGGTAAATTTTTTGTCCAGCCTCATTATGAAAATACATGAGTTCGGAAACGTCCCAAGATGTGTCAACGACCTCTCTTTTTTCCGTAGAGGCTAGTACGCCAATATGCATTTTTTGTATACTTGGAATACCTGAGAGAGACTTTAATCCTTTAATTAGTTGGGCGCGATCAGCTGCGTTACCCGGATTTTTCAACCAAAAAAATACGTGGTGTAATAATTTAGGTTCAGCTGATGTGTTTTGAGAAGGCAAAGCAGCTCCGATCAGCGGAGTAGCAGCCAAAAATGTTCTTCGTTTCATAGGTTCATTTATTTGATTTAAAGTTAGGCAAAAATTGAATAGATTTGGGGATGCAATATAAAGAAGTCCGAGATTCAGAAACAACCTATACCGAACTAATGATCCCTTCGTATGCCAATTTTGGTGGCAAGGTCCATGGGGGAATCATTTTATCACTACTTGACAAAGTAGCTTACATCTGTGCTTCGAAGCATAGTCATCAGTATTGTGTGACGGTAGCGGTGGAAGGTGTCGAATTCAAAAGTCCAGTCGAAGTGGGTGATCTAGTAGAGATTAAAGCATCGGTCAATTATGTGGGCCGGACAACCATGATTGTGGGCATGCGGGTGGAATGTTTCAAACCTCAAAATGGCATTGTACGCCATACGAATTCATGTTACTTCACCATGGCTGCTAAAGATGATTTGGGGAATTTAGTGGAAGTTCCCGGACTCATTTTATCAAATGACACCGAATTAAGGCGATTTTGTGAAGGCAAGTTCATTCGAAAAATATCACAGGAAAAGCGTGAGATTCTTAAATCAAATTTGACAAATATTACACGGAAGGAAATGGAGGCGGATTGTAAGGAAGAAAGGTGTCAAATTAAGTAAATCAGTTCCATCTACGTCTTTAATACTCAAACACCCCAAACCTATGACAAATCAAAACAATTCCCGCCGGGATTTTCTAAAAAATTCCGCTCTCATCACAGCTGCAGCTGCATTCCCCAATATTTTACATGGTAGAAATGCTGGCGAGAAAGTTAAACTTGCTTGTATCGGTATCGGTAATCAAGGTGGATCTGATGTAATGTCTTTATTCAACACAGGACTGGCTGAAATTGTCGCACTTTGTGACGTGGATATGGGTGCTCCACAAACACTAAAAGTATTAGAGAAATTTCCAAACGTTCCGCGTTTTCAAGATTTCCGCAAGATGTTTGACCAAATGGGCAATCAGATAGAAGCGGTGGCGATCGGTGTTCCAGATCACTCTCATTTCCCGATTACTATGATGGCTCTTGGATTAGGGAAACACGTTTTCGTTGAAAAACCGATGGCGCGTACCTTCCAGGAAATAGAACTTATGATGGCTGCGGCTAAAAAGCATCCTAAATTAGTTACCCAAATGGGTAACCAGGGTCACTCAGAAGCTAATTTCTTCCAATTTAAAGCATGGAAAGAGGCTGGTATCATCAAAGATGTCACCTCTATGACCGCCCACATGAACTCGCCACGCAGATGGCATGGTTGGGATCCAAACATAAAAAACTTCCCTCCTGCGGAACCAATTCCATCAACTTTAGACTGGGATATTTGGCAAGGTGTCGCGCAAACGCATGATTATCAAAAGGATTTTGTCAATGGCCAATGGCGCTGTTGGTTCGATTATGGTTTAGGTGCCTTAGGAGATTGGGGGGCACATATTATGGATACCGCACATGAATTTTTAGAATTGGGATTACCTACCGAGATTAATATGCTTCGTGCCGACGGCCACAATGCATTTTTCTATCCGATGTCATCCACCATCCAATTTAAATTCCCGAAAAGAAAAGACATGCCTGCCATGGATATTACCTGGTATGACGGCTTAAATAACCTACCTGCAGTTCCTCAAAACTATGGGACAACTGAATTAGATCCGAATATTCCGCCGGCTAGTAATGGTAAAATCCAGCCTGCGAAATTAAATCCAGGGAAGATTATTTATGGTAAAGATTTGACATTTAAAGGTGGATCACATGGCTCTACGCTCTCCATAATCGGCGATGCGGCGAAAGACATCAAGTTACCAGAGGTAATGAAAAGTCCATCCAACCATTATGCTAATTTCCTTAAAGGGTGCATGGGACAAGAACAAACTCGTTCTCGTTTTGAAATCGCAGGACCATTGAGTCAGGTGTTTGCCTTAGGGGTGTTGGCCCAACGGTTAAATGCGCATTTGGCCTTCGATCGCAACACAAAACAAATCACGAATAACGCTTTGGCAAACAAATTACTTGCCGGTCCTGAGCCAAGAAAAGGCTGGGAGCAATATTATAAAATCTAATTTCGTCTGTAAGTATTCGGATAAAATTTGATTTGGCCGTTGGCATCAAAATCAACCAAACTATACCAAATCACCAGTGGAATAGATCGGTTGATTTTGATGTATCTCGGCGTCAAATCTGAATATGCCGCGTTCACATCTAAGGTGTCCACCGCCTTAGAATGGGGCTTGAGCAAAAACCGTCCCAAATCAATTGGCCGCTCCACACGGATGCAACTGTGGCTATAAAAACGCTTCTCTTTTTTAAATAATTTTTTCTCAGACGTGTCATGTAGGTACATCCGAAATGGATTGTCAAATTGAAACTTCATGATACCTAAGGTATTCCATTTACCCGAACGCTGACGCATTTCATAAGGGAAATAATTAGCGCTTAAGCGTGACCAAGGCACCTTTTCAGGTGCAACCTTTCTCCCCTTGGCATCAAATATTTCTAAATGACTCGCATAAAAATACCGTATATTTTTACGAATCTCCGGGACTAATTCCTCCACACTAATACTTCGTGGTACATGCCAATAGGGTGTAATAATCAGGTTTTTCAAGGGACTAATTAACGTTTTAGATGGCCTTGAAGCTTTACCCAAAACTACCTTCATGTTCGTATATTCATTCTGACCATCAAACGTGCGTAATATGGTAGATGGAATGTTAACTAAAACAACGGATCGATTTTGGCGTAAGGTGCTGAGCCAACGGTATTCATTGATGGCTTTGATGAGTAAATCCTTTTTTTCATCCGAGATGTCCACTGAATCTCGAAGCATGGCCAACAATCGAACCACTTCAGGTGATCGATTAATTAGATGATTAGCTAATGATTTAAAATTTGATGTCAGATTAACATTCTTACGATCAATTTTTAAGCCTTGATAGCGTAAATTAGGTGTTCGATTCCCATCGCGTAAATCTTTAAAAAAAGTTTGTGCCAGTGTATGGACAACTAATGAGTCAATGGGCTTTTGGCCTGTTATCATCGAATCCAATGCGCCACGATTGTAATCGGCCATACGCA
This sequence comes from uncultured Cytophagaceae bacterium, assembly GCA_903898715.1. Taxonomy (GTDB): domain Bacteria; phylum Bacteroidota; class Bacteroidia; order Cytophagales; family Spirosomataceae; genus Aquirufa; species Aquirufa avitistagni. The sequence goes on along the minus strand of CAIUGL010000125.1, from coordinate 14,610 downwards.
AGGCTTGCGATGGGGCAGAACGAATCAAGCTATCTAGGGTGAGCAACTCAGCCAGGGACATCGTCTTTTTTTGACCTAGACTCGAAAAACCTATGACCAGGCATAAAACGAAAAAACCTAAAAACTTCCTCATAGGGGCGAATGTAGCCATTATTTAAGGAAATTTAGTTTCCACTTGTCTGTTTCTTGAAAGTTGACGGCGACACCCCAACCCGCTTCTTAAACAATCGGGTAAAGTAGGGCAAATTCTCAAATCCAGCCTCATAACATGTCTCACTAACATGACGCCCTTGGATAAGTAATTTTTTGGCATAATTGACCCTATATTGATTTACAAAGTCAGTATAGGTCAAATGCGTTGCCTGTTTAAAATATCGGCAAAAGGCAGGAACCGACAAACTTACATGTGCTGCAATGAGATGCGTATTGATTGGCTCTAAAAAATGAGCCTCTACATATTGGTACACCTGATGTATGCGCGCTTGCTTTTTCAAAACCAATGCATTCGCAACGGGTCGCGCACCCAATTCCAAGTATTCCGAACTCGCGGCTAAATCCTGAAAGATGCGCATCAACTCTACAAATTGACCAAATCGGTCCAAATGATGTAGCTTTTTTAACCTGGCTCCTGCTATTCGCTTCGTCTCACCCGTAAATGCCAAACCTTGTTTTGAACGATCAATAAGTTCTACAACCTGACTTAATTCCGGAATTCGGGCCAAACCTTGTTCAAAATAATCCGCCGGAAACTGTATCACCACAGTCTCCACCGTCGCTTTTACTCCGTAATCAAAATTCAAATGTGGAATGTACGAACCAATCAGAGCCAGATCACATCCTTCATAGGTATCTAAATGATCGCCAATGTGGCGAATACCCTTTGCTGCTTCCACGTAAACCAACTCAATCTCCGGATGAAAATGCCAATAAAACACCTCGTTTAAATTAGGTGTCTGCAAAAATCGAAACGAACTATCCGCATCAGGACGGATGGACTCCAAAGCTATTTTCATGCCTAAATTTACCAATTTAATGTATATGTCAAATTAAATAATCAATACAGGTCAAAAATTGGCGAATACAAAGAAATTCACGGATCGATAAATAGTCGAAATTTGATTCAACAAAAACAAACTGCATGGAAACGAAAATCCCCAATAATGCTCATTATGAAATTCCTGGAAACCCGTCTACCGCAAAAAGTAGTGCGCTCAAACTGAATGATCGAAGTAACGGTCAGGCACTTCGCGTATTAAGCGAGGAAGATTGGGCGTTTTGGATAACGAATGGCTACGTAGTTATCAAACAGGCAGTTCCGCGCGAACAAGCGTTAAAAACTGCCGATTTTTTATGGGAATTTGAGGAAAAGGATCCACATGATCCAGCTACCTGGTACACTGCCCCACGTGCAGAAATGAAAATGAAAGAGTTAGCAGGTACGGGCATGGTAGAATGCTACAATAACCAATTGTTATGGGATAATCGATCGCAGCAACGCGTATATGACGCCTTTGTTGATATTTGGGGAACAGAAAAATTGTGGGTCACCATTGACCGAGCAAATCTGAACTTTCCAATCCGACCAGGCCATGAATACAAAGCCTTTATTCATTGGGATTATGACCCAGAAACAAAACCAGTTAATGTACAAGGGGTACTCGCTTTAGCGGACCAACTCGACGAAAACATGGGTGGATTTCAGTGCATCCCTGAGCTATTTCGCACCTACGATACTTGGAAATTAACCCAACCCGAAGACCGCGACCGCTTCAAACCAGATATTACCGGTTTTACACCCACCAAAGTCAAGTTGGAAGCCGGTGATTTGTTAATCTTTAACAGCACGCAGCCACATGGCATTCGCGCAAACAATAGCGACAAAGTTCGCTGTGCCCAATATATTTCCATGATGCCAGCTGAAGAGGACAATGCTTCACTGAAAGAGTGGCGCATCAATTCTTGGAAAGACCGCATTGCGCCAGAAGGATATGCATTCCCAGGCGACCCTAGGAAATGGGAACAAACAAAATACACCACTGCTGAACTAAATGAACTTGGCCGAAAAATTCTAGGCCTAGATGTATATTAAAACATTTTTGACCTGATATCAAGTACTTGATTTTAAGTTTAGTAGGGAATCAAAATCCCCCTTTTCCCCCTACCTTTGGCAAACCTTGGAGGATTGCCAAAGGTAAGAAGATTGGAAATTTTCCTATATTGTAAGCAAATAGCTTCATTGTTTGGAAATACTTGCCCCTGTTTTTGGGATTTTTACATCGTTTATTCTCTTGTACTATTTAAGTTCATTGAATAAATCGAATATTTTTTTAGCCTTATTCTTCCTATGTTGCAACCTCATAGTGATGGTCTATTTCGGCCTACACTATTCAAAAAATGAATTTTGGGAAGGTTTCTGTTTTGTCCATTTCCTCCCCTTATCTTTTCTCCTTGGACCCAGTCTATTCTTTTACGTCAAAAATACCGTATCCGAACACAAAGGTTTTGAGAAAACCGACTTATTTCATTTACTACCGGCAGTGTTTGTTGGCATAGCCACGCTCCCTTTCACTACCTTGCCCTTTGACATAAAAACCAAAATGGCACATGAAATCGTCAATATTACGGAAAATTATAATCTAAATTTCTATTGGGTTACATTCGAACAACTACTCTACGGCCGATCGATTCATGTGATACTATATGCGCTCATTTCAGTTACTTACTTCTTTTGGAACAAACAGCACCTAATCAAAAAATATGGCTTAACGCCAACTAATCATTTAGTAATTCAACGTTGGTTTTTTACACTTATATCGCTCCAAGTCTTAATCGCAGTGACTAGTTTAGGGCACATGGTTACTTTATACGTTGAGCCTTTTTATATTTTGGGTATATCCAACGAAGAAATATTTAGTGAATCTCACTTTTTTAGAATTTGCGGAGGAGGTTTTTTTATTCAAAATTTCTTCTTGTTTTTGTTTCCCAATATTCTGTATGGCAACGTATCTTATTCTGTCGAATTGAGCAATGCTAGTACATTAGAGAAATTGAAATCTACATTTGCTAAACCAATACAAATAAACGAACATGCTTTCGAGCAGGTAATTAAACCATACCTAGCAAATTATCCATTTATCCACAAAGATTTTACGCTTTCACAAATGTCGTTTGACTTGAAAATTTCAGAGCGAAATTTATCAGCCTATTTTAATAATGACTTGCAAAAAACTTTTGGTGAATGGAAAAACGATTTGCGCATCGCCTATGTCGTAGATCTTATTGAGGCGGGACAGGCAAATAAATTTACCATAGAAGCATTGGCAACCAATGCTGGCTTTATGTCCAGATCGAAATTCATTGACGCATTTAAACGTCGGCAAGGTCTCACCCCCTCTGCATTCATTAAATCAAAAAAGCCCCAGACAAACTAGTCAGGAGCTTTTCGCATTACCTACTTCATCAAAAATCTTATTGGTTTACATCTAATCTACAATACCAGATTGCAGTAGCTTGCCTTCCCATTGTATATTTCAAAATTACACTGATGGGAGGCTTTTTATGCTAATGTGCAGTTCCCATTTGTTCCCTTTTGCAGGAAAAGGAACAAATGGAAAGTCGTAACGCTACCGCTCAACTAACTAAATCCCGTTCTTGCCCAACAATTAATTCAACCAAAAAAAATATGAAAAAAATCGTACTACTTAGCGCAATTATTGCGTCTGCATTTATGGCAAATGCTCAAACAGCTGGAAAAATTTTCGTTGGCGATAACCAAGGAAAACCCATGCAATTAGGATCTGACAAAAGCATGAACACCGTATTAGAAGCGACCAAAGCTTATAATGCCGTTGATCACGATGCCGAGGTGGCCTTGTGGTCAGATGAATTTGTGAAAACAGGTGGAGAAAAACATAAAAAAAGCATGGCAACGTTAAAATCGGTCACCAACAAGCCGATGGCCATGTTACCCATCAAAATTCAAGGCTCAAGTGATGAAATTGTGATGGTCCAGTCCACAGAAGAGCGTGTTTTCAAGAATGGTTCGAAACAAAACTTGAATTTATTTGAGTTGTTTTTCATTGACAAAGCTGGCAAAATTTCAAATATGCAGCAATACGTTAATATTCCTGCAACAAATGAATATGGTAAAACAACGGGAGGAAAATACATCTCAAGTAAGCCAGGTTCTGAAGCGGATGGTAGCTCTTTACAATTCTCAAACCGTGGTGAAATCGCTGCAATCGAAAATTTAGCGAAGGCATGGAACGCGATGGATGTGAAAGCTTTTGCTGACATCATTGCAGATGAAGTAAGTATTGAAGCTTATAACGGAACAAAATCTAAATTAACAAAAGCAATGCTTCCTGCGGAGTTCGCTCAATACAAATCTTTGGATTGGAAACCAGGCTTAATTCTTCCTTTTAAATTAACCAATACAGACCCTGCGTCTGGCATTTTGGTATACTCATCAGAGAAGCGTGTCTTGAAAGACGGTACTGTTTGGGATAAAGATTTAGTGGAATTATTTGGCTTCAACTTAGCAGGCAAAATTGATTCGATTACCCAATTTGCAAGAGAAAAAACAAAAAAATAATTTGATCTAGTCCGTGTGCATTTCGCATGCGGACTATTTTTTAAACCCCAATACCATGAAAAAACTTACCATATTATTCCTTGCAATCTTTGTAATTTCAGCGAGCACATTCGCACAAAACAAAACGATTTATATCAACATCGCTTATCATAAATTAAAGCCGGGCCACACCATCGATGAGGCAATGGCCATCGAAAAGCGCTGGAAAATCATACAAGAAAAACGTAAATCAGCAGGATTAATTACAGGCTGGGCCGCTTATAAGATTTTAAATCAATACAAGTCAGAGTCAGTTGATTATGATTACGTTTCTATGAATGCTTCATACGACTTAAATAAAATCACCCAATATCCCATGGATATGTTTAATGCCTTAGTTAAGGAAGATCCTAGTATGTATACCATTCTAGAAGAAACAGATAAAGTTCAATCTGTTATGCGTAATGTAATAACAAAAGCAATTGAGTACACAGGTAGCTCGAATGATTTGAATTCTGTTGTTTTAATGGAAACCATGAAAACGACAACGTCTAACTACTTCGCTTACATTGATTTCGAAAAGCAAGTTAAATCAATTCATAGTGATCGTATTAAGGCTGGGAATATTCAAGAATGGGCGTTTTGGCAACATTTAGCACCAATGTCGGACGATGGAAAAGGCCAATTTACAACGGTTACTTTCTTTAAAGATTTGTCTAAACTAGATGAAGATTCAAGCCAATCTTACATTAATGGTGCGAAGAAATATATGAATTTGACTACGGATCAATACCTTAAAAAGGCTGATTCATTGCGTAAAATCGAACAAGCTGTCTTGTTACAATATGCAGTAGGAACGTTTAACTAGTTCTCAAACTTGATAAAAATATAATTCCCCCTAACCTTTGGCAATCCTTAAAGGTTTGCCAAAGGTACAGGTTCGGAATTTGAAAAATTGAAAATTGAAACGAAATCCAAGAAGCTGGACAAAAAAATCAGTTTTTACATTCCCACTAAATCCTCAAAACACTACCTTTGGAAAACCTTGGAGGATTGCCAAAGGTAAGTAAATGAAAAAAAGCCCATATCTCGTCTTTATCATCTTAGTGACATTTTTTGTCATCTCGTTCATTTCGAACATTATGGGGCCCATCATCCCTGAACTGATTAAGTCATTCCATCTAAGCTTAACCCTAGTATCACTCCTCCCCTTTGCCTTTTTTATCGCATACGGTGTAACCTCTATTCCAGCGGGTATTTTACTAGAAACTTACCGAGAGAAAAAAGTGATGTTGATGGCTTTTGGACTCGCAACATTAGGTTCTTTATTAATCGTTTTATCCCCTCATTACCTAACCGCTCTTCTGTCCTTGTTCCTCATCGGCAGTGGAATGGCCATGTTACAAGTAGTCATAAACCCTTTATTGCGAACTGCAGGGGGCGAGGAAAACTATGCCAATTACTCGGTTTGGGCCCAGTTAATTTTTGGCTTTGCCTCCTTTTTAAGTCCCATGGTGTATCAATATTTCATCGGCATCCACCTTCCTTGGCTCAGTTTGTACATCCTATTCATTGGGATTTCCGCAGTAATGATGTTGGTTACCCTGAGCACTAAATTCCCGACAGTTGAATTAGCCCAAGATGAAAAACCCGGTGCCATCGCCATCCACCTCGAACTCTTCAAAAACAAACAAGTGATCCTGTATTTCATCGCAATGCTATGTTACGTAGGCACTGAACAAGGTATTGCCACCTGGATTTCGCAATTTCTACAAACCTATCACGGCTTAAATCCACAGACTGACGGAGCCGATACCATCGCCTATTATTGGGGACTTATGACCGCCGGAGGCATCTTGGGAATTGTATTACTAAAATTATTGGATAGCCGAATCGTGTTAATTTCATTTACATCGTTGGCCATCATCGCACTCGCCTTCGCGTTATTTGGGAACGCAAAATCTGCGTTAATCGCCTTCCCGTTAATTGGATTTTTTGCTTCTGTTATGTACCCCATCATCTTTTCCCTAGCGCTCAATTCAGTCACTGAACACCATGGCTCCTTTGCAGGCATCATCGTTACCGGAATCGTAGGTGGAGCTATTTTCCCCTTCATAGTCGGTGGAATCGGGGATATTTTTGGCCTAAAAACAGGCATGAGTATCCTTTTTCTGAGTATGGCCTACATCATGAGCATTGGGTTTTGGGCCAAACCGCTGGTGGCCAACAAACGTATATTTGACTAAAGGACCAAATCCCCCCAACCTGATCGATACGTTCTTCGCACAAACTGATTGGCAGGTTCGTAATTCGTGACACGCATATTCGCACCGTCCCATTTTAAAGCTTTGTACCGACCGCTATACGCATAACCCTCCATCGCGCCATAAACGGGATCTATACGTTTGACCTTTTCGCGGATATTGAAACTTCGCAACAAGAGATTACCTAACAAAACCGTTTCCGTTAACGGTCCTCCATAACCCTCAAAAGGAGAACTCACTTCCATATTACCATAACCTGCAATACTGGCATCGATCCACTGCCACCAGTGACCATCCATGCCACCCTTAACTCGGGCATATTTTTGCGGAATGTGACTCGCCGCTTCTTGTAATTCCTTTGAAAATAAACGTGGATGCGAACCACCCCAGCCACAAGCAATCACACCTTTCGATCCCACAAATAAGGTCGAACCCTCAAAATCATTCTCCCCAGGATAATCTCCCAAGGCATCATTCATATTCACCTCAGGTGCCAAAGCCTGTAAACGCTCCGGCGTGATACCCCCATCCATCCAATACAAATCCAAATCCTTGCCATTATTCATCGTAAACCGATATTTCAAGGAACTCGAAATAGGCCCACTCTCCGGGAAAGCAGACTCTTTAAATACGCCACTGTAGGTCGTAGAAGCACTTCCCGACACCTCATGCGGATAACCTAAATTCAATAACTTAAACGGCGGGCCCATGATGTGGCAACCCATATCGCCTAACGCACCTGTACCAAACTCCCACCAACCCCGCCAATTGAAGGGCACGAGGTTTTCGATGTAATTGGTTTTGGGAGCAGTACCCAACCATAAATCCCAATTCAATTCCTTCGGAATCCGACTAGGTGTTTTCGGCCACGAAATTCCCTGTGGCCACACGGGACGATCGGTCCAACAATAGACTTTGGAAATCTCGCCAATTAAATCTGCCTCAATCCATTCACGCATGGTTTGCATCCCTTCACAGGAAGCGCCTTGATCCCCCATTTGGGTAACGACTTTGTATTTTGAGGCAGCCTGAGTGATAATCCGAGCTTCATGAATGTCATGCGTCAACGGCTTTTGTAAGTACAAATGTTTTTTCATTTGCATAGCACGCAGACCTACCAAAGCATGATTATGATCCGGAATTGCTACGGTCACCGCATCAAAATGTTTGTCTTCCTTGTCAAACAACTCCCGCCAATCTTCGTAAAATTTAGCCTTCGGAAATTGCTTACGCTTCGGAGCCGCTTGTCGCTGATCCACATCGCATAGAAAACCGATGGTCGAATTATTATTAGGTGTCTTCGCTAAATGTTGGATGTCATTATCCCCCTCGCCTCCGCAACCAATCGCCGCAATGACCAATTTGTCACTGGGTGCCACAAAACCTTTCCCACCTAAGACATGGCGAGGCACAATAAAAAATCCAGCCGAGGCCAAAGTACTCTTCTTGATGAATTCGGAACGCTTCATTTTTTTAGGGGTCTAACAGATACTTCTTTGAAATATACCACATCCTCATCGCCGTGATTTTGCAAGCCAAAATATCCGGAATTCGGTCGGCGACCCGGATACGGTTCAAAATCGAATTTTCGAGGAGGAACAGGTTCTCCTTCTCGGTAGTCGGTCACGAGCTGATCATTTAGGTAGACAATCGTCCTAGGCCCATCCAAGGTAATCAACAGCGTATTCCATTCCGGACCTGGTTTTCCAGGTTTGCTTTTCGGCTTTGTAAAGGCATACAGTGTACCGCTAATGTGATATTCGTCTTCGCCTGAAGTTTCCGGATGATTATCAATTTGCACTTCGTAGCCATAAAAGACAGGCATCCATTCCTCTTTGGGTTCAGCCGGAACGCGAATAAATACGCCTGAATTACTATTGAAATTTTGCATTTTGTATACGACGCGGATTTGGCAATTGCCTAATTTTCCGCCCTTCCAAAACAAAAGACCCATGCCACCTTTGCTGGCCAACAATCCATTTTCAACGAAGCGGGAGCCTCCTCCAACATGTTGCCAACCGGTTAAATCTTTTCCATTGAAAAGGGGTTTCCACGCTTGGCTAAAAAGCGAAATATGAACGAGTAATAGCGCACAAAGGAGATAGAATTTTTTCATAATTAACATATCTTAATCTGCCTTCAACATGGGGAATAAATTACGAATGTCTGCCTCCGTTGGCTGCGTACCATATTCGCATATTTCAAAAGCTTCAGCATAAAGAACCTTAGTTGCACGCGCGGACCCGTACCATTTTACTAGGCTCTTTTGAACTTCAGGATTAGGCTTCGCCACCCGTTTTTGCAATAACCACTCTTTGTATTTGGAAGGATCCTTAGGTACTTCGGACTCATAATTTCCAATCCAAGGCAACCACTCATAAAACTGCGATTGGTGGGCATCGAGGCCGGCTAATTTTTTAGCAATCACAGGTGTAATGTCCACCGCTATGTCGGGCTGAAAAGGATTTGGTTTCTTGAAATTATCTTGGAAATAAAGAAAAACTGGATTTTTACGAAGGGGCTCTACATCGGGAGCGACGTTTGGCACACCTACCATAAAGGCTGCGTCTTGAACTAAAACACCGGTATAACGATGATCAGGGTGGTAGTCATTTGACCGAGGAGCAATCACCACATCTGCCTTCCACTCACGAATCTTTCGAATAATTTGTAAGCGAATCTCCAGGGTAGGTAATAATTCACCGTCATGATTATCTAGTACATCGTAGGAAACGCCTAAACGCTTCGCTACTTCCTGGGTTTCTGCAATGCGGCGCTTAGCAAGCATCCCGCCACCTTGTGATTGATGTCCAGCATCACCATTTGTGACAGAGAGAAATTTGACTTGGTGTCCCATTTCAACGAATAGCGCCGCAGTTCCACCGCCTTTGATGTCGCAATCATCTGGGTGAGCACCAATAAAAATAATACGCAAAGGCTTTGAATGAGCGACAAACGTACATGCGAATAGCAGTAGGATTAAAATCTTTTTCATAGGTAGAGGTTAAGGACAGCAAGTTAGCGGTTTTGCTGAATTTGCAAAACTGCCTTAAGGGGGAGACTTTTCTTTTAGCCGCTTTTGAAGTACTTTTGACGTCCATGAGCACAAAAAATCCGAAAGTATTTTTTATCACCCCACCATTTACCCAGTTAAATACGCCTTACCCAGCAACGGCTTATTTAAAGGGTTTTATGAATACGAAAGGATTGGCGTCTGGTCAGGCCGACTTAGGTCTGGAGGTCATACTACAACTTTTTTCAAAAACAGGACTCCAACAATTATTTGAATACATTGAAGGCTCTGGACAAAAACTAAATGCCAATGGGGCGCGTATGCTCCGACTCAAAAAGTCCTACCTGCGAACCATCGACCCGGTTATCTCCTTTTTGCACGACAAAAATCCAACAATGGCGCACGTCATTGCTGAACAGAATTACCTACCTGAGGCATCCCGTTTTCAGCAAATAACGGATTTAGAATGGGCCTTTGGCAGTATGGGAACACGGGATAAAGCGCGGCATTTGGCAACACTTTACCTAGAAGATATTTCAGATTTAATCATCGAAGCCGTTGATCCACATTTTGGTTTCAGCCGCTATGCTGAAAGACTAGGTAGGTCAGCTTCCACATTTCATGAATTACACCAAGCACTTGATGCGCCACTTACATATATCGATGACTTATTGGTCGCACATTTAGAGGCCAAAATCGAACAAGAAAAACCCGATCTAGTCGCCATAACGGCACCATTTCCTGGTAATTTATACAGTGCATTGCGCTGTGGACAATGGATTAAAAAACACCATCCACACATCAAAGTTGCTTTTGGTGGTGGATATGCAAATACTGAATTGCGCTCCTTACAAGAACCTCGCGTTTTTGAATTTGTCGACTTCATCACGTTGGATGATGGAGAAACGCCTTTGATGAATCTTTTGGAGCATCTACAAGGCAATCGAGCATTGAAAGATTTGAAACGAACTTTTTGCTGCATCGATGGAACCGTCACCTACCTGAATGGATCGAAGGATTCTGACGTGAAGCAAAAAGATGTAGGCACCCCAGATTACACGGGTTTACCATTAGAAAACTATTTATCGGTGATCGAAATTGCCAATCCGATGCACCGTTTGTGGAGTGATGGCCGATGGAATAAATTGACCTTAGCACATGGCTGTTATTGGGGGAAATGTACCTTTTGTGACATCTCATTATCCTATATCAAAGACTACGAATTCACCTCGGCACCCATGTTAGTTGACCGAATTGAGGACATGATTGCCCAAACAGGCAACAACGGTTTTCATTTTGTAGATGAAGCTGCACCGCCGGCATTGATGCGTGATGTGGCATTGGAAATTATCCGAAGGGATTTGACGGTTGTTTGGTGGACAAATATTCGATTTGAGAAGAGTTTTACAAAAGATTTATGCCAACTGCTTGTGAGGTCAGGCTGCATTGCCGTTTCGGGTGGATTGGAAGTTGCCTCTGACCGATTGTTGACATTAATTGACAAAGGCGTTACGGTCGAACAAGTTGCCCAGGTAGCTGATCATTTTACACAAGCAGGCATATTAGTGCATGCTTATTTGATGTATGGCTTTCCAACACAAACTGCACAAGAAACGGTTGATTCGCTGGAAGTGGTTCGTCAATTCATTGAAAATGGGGTGATGCACTCTGGTTTTTGGCATCAGTTTGCCTTAACGGCGCATAGTCCGGTGGGCCTAAATCCGGACGCATATCACATAAAAATACTAAACCCTGAACCAGGTAGCTTTGCTAATAATGATTTGGAACATGCGGATCCTACGGGAACGGATCATGCCCAATTTAGTGAGGGGTTAAAAAAATCGTTGTTTAATTACATGCATGGCATTGGATTAGACATGCCGCTGCAGGAATGGTTCGATTTTAAGATACCCCGTACACAGATTCCTAAGAACTACGTTGCTCGTATTTTAGCGCCAAAACCAGAAGAATTACCCAAACCCAATGCTAAAATTTGTTGGCTCGGACCCATCCCTTCCTTGGAAAAACGCTCTAGAGATAAGTACATATTGCAAATGAGTTTGGGACGGGACGAGGAGGAATTAATTGTTTCTGAGCAATTGGGCATGTGGCTTGTTGACATATTAGCGCGCATCTCACTTGGACCTACCAAAACATGGACATTTGAGGAATTCCAAAAGGAGTTCAACCCATCAGGCTTGGGAGATTTTAGAAATTTTTGGGAGGGAGAAATCGTAGAGGAATTGCGTGAAATGGGATTGCTGGTGATATAGCAATAAATAAAAAAGCCTCAGATTTCTCTGAAGCTTTAACCAAGTTGGCGGTCCGGACGATGGGAATGAAACAAATCTGACTGAACTCAAGTCGAGCAAAAACGTCAAAATATAATAGTATTTGTTTTATATTAGTTAATCTAATGGTATCGAAATTTTATCAAATCAGTTCGTTCTGCTTCGGTTTTAGCACCAACCCTACACTACAATATGATATAAGTTCAATTGCATTTATTTTAAATTTAAAATATCTAATTATTTTGATTTTAAAATCACTTTCATGTCCTCTATGCATTGATCAGCATCCATGGGAATTGTACCGTTATAAATCCCGCGAATGCGGCCTTTTTGATCCACTAAAATGATGTGCTCCGTGTGTAAAAACTCGTTTGTATCCTTATTATAACCGATAGACTCTTCTGCAAAAAAGGATTGGCGGGCGAGGGTGTAGATGGATGCTTTGGGACCCGTTAACAATGACCAATTCGATGAAGAGATTTGGAATTTTTCGCCAAATTTATGCAGTGTCTTCACATCGTCGAACCAGGGAGTTACGGTAAATGAAACAAGGGCTACATTTGAATTTGAATGAAATGCCTTTTCGATGCGCTTCATTTGGGCAGTCATATCTGGACAAATATTACTGCAGCGCGTAAAGATGAAATTTGCCACATACACTTTTCCCAAAAGAGATTTACTGTTGAAGACCGCGCTATCCTGATTATAAAAAGTAAATGGCTTTATTCGATGTGTGATTTTTGTAGCCGCCGCCGCTTCACTTAAAAAGTTGGGCGTAAAATCGGGGGTATTGTAAAAGGGGATTTGGGAAACCGGGGTTTCTGAACAGCCGATAAAGAAAAGACTAATTAGCCAAAAATTTCTCATTGATATTTTTGCAGTTTTTAGTGCCTAATAAACCGTATCTGCGACCATTTATGATGACAAAATTCGAACGAATTTTGCCGTTTGCATGCCACATTTTTTGGACGCCTTCTTCCTGACCGTTTTTATAGTGTGCCAAATGAAACAGTTGGCCATTTTCAGCCCACTCTTTCAGCTCTCCTTCATAAGCATCATTGACCGCAGTGTACTCAAAGCGCTTCTTTCCATTCTCCCAAAACGCCGTTTGTAAACCCTGCCGTACTCCATTTTGGATGTATCGAATTTCCCTAATCTGACCTGATGGGAAATACTTTTTTTCGATTCCGGTTTTCGGCTCAGATTTAGAACAGCTCCATAAAAAAAGAAGAAGTAAAGCGAATCTCATTATTGCGTAACAGTCCCCGGCTTTCCATAAAAACCATTGCCATTCAAATAAGGCGCTTCTGACGTAAAATGGTAATGGTAAATGCCATTCGGGTAATCTACCGTGGCATGGCTATGTCCATGGTACGCATCTAAATTTGCATTCGTCACCGCAGAACCCGTTTCTTCGAGCGGTCCATATACCGGGAATCCGTCTAAAAGGAATCCCATTAGGCCGGATTTAGAAGACTTAACGGTGGTTAGATGCAACGGTTCCACATGGTAGTGGTATACCCCTGAGTTTTGTGGATGACCATAAAATTGATCAAATCCCGCCATTTCTCCCTTTAATTCTTGGTTGTTCGGGCCGGCATATTGATTGAAAAATGGTACACCATTTAAAGCAATACCGATGGGACCTAAAGGTGTCGCTGCATGATTTGTTGCCATTACAGGGTTAACAGGAATTTTGAAAGTAGCCGATTGTTCGATAATGGAATTCGGATTTTTTTCAAAATTATATCCCCCAAAAGTAAGCCCGGAATATGACTGATATAGACTATTGGTCGTTGCATAATAAGGACTTTTATGATCCGGCAACCCGTTTACTTTGATGGAAATAGTCGTCCCATCACTCGTCACACTAGATACGCCATAGATTTTCTTATATACGGCTGGAACTTCCGCTGATGAAGCAGCTGGAGTAACAATAGAATCATCTGTAGAACAGGCGAAAAATAACACGGCTAACGTAACTACGCTGATGGATTTTTTCATGGAGTATTTAAGTAGGAGAAATAATAAAATGGGAGCAATAAAAAGAAGATAATAATAGTTAAATGGCTGCTCGGAATCTACTGTGATACCCGTAGGCTGAATGTGTACCTGAGCTGAAAAATGATTCAAAGATTGCAGTACAATTTGATTTGATTCTGTGGCTCCATCAATGACTTTAAATACCATAAAGTGGCTATTCAGTTCTTTAAATAACTCATTTTCCACAGAAATAGTTGATGCTTGAGCTGGTAAACCAATCAACGTAAATTTCAAATCCGTTTGGTGGCCTAAATGACATTGGCCATCTTTTAGCGTTACAGATTGTAGAACCCCCGACTTGATTTTAATGGCGCTTTTGACCTGCTGAATTAACTCTTTTTGAAAGGCCTCAGCGGAGCTAAATTTTTTGTTCCCCAGCACACTTTCAAATGCCTCTAACGACGCACTCAGGTGCGCGGTCCACTG
>CAIUGL010000124.1 GCA_903898715.1 uncultured Cytophagaceae bacterium | reverse complement strand
GTATATCAAAGGGGATTTAAAAGGTTCTTTGGTTTCATTAGAACTGGCCAAGTCAAATTTGAAGTCAGAAGATGCCTGGGATGTTCAGTTGTTTTCCATTTTAGGCGATGTGTATCAGGCGCAGAAAAGGTATCGCGATTCGGAGAAATCGTTTGATTATGTGCTGCGAAAGCAACCGGAGGATGAGCATGTGTTAAACAATTATAGTTATTATTTGTCTTTACGGAAGGAGCGGTTGGAGGAGGCGGCAGCCATGTCGAAGAAATTAGTGCAGAAATTTCCTGCGAATGGGACTTATTTAGATACCTATGCGTGGGTTTTGTACCAGCAGGGATTCTATACGGAAGCGCTCGTTTATTTAGAATTGGCGGTTGCGGATAAAGACCCAGCGGGCGCCACGGTGTGGGAGCATTTAGGCGACACCTTGTACCAATTGAAACGTATCGAAGATGCGGTGGCAGCTTGGAAGCATGCCAAAAAACTAGTGGGTGAAAATCTAATACTCGATAAAAAGATCGAGATGAAGCGAATTATCGAAAATTGAGATATTTTTGTATACTTTTTAAGGCTTACCGGTAACTATGCGCTACGTAATTTGCATCCTTTGTTTCTTGTTTGTGAGCGCATGCCAGCGAAAGCAGTCGGCTGTGATCGTGCAGGTCAACAAGCCAGATTCATTAGTTCGAGACACGGTTCAGGCGGAAGTGAAAAAGGTAGAAGTGCCGCTCATTCCAGAGGCAGATCGTCGCGAGGCTGTGGAGGATTTACGCTTCAATTACCTAAAAGCAAAATCACGTGTTGTTTGGAAATCGGGCAATAATCAAGACAATTATACCGTTGACATACGCATGAAGCGCGATAGCATCATTTGGGTAAACATTGGCCAAGTGGGAGTTTCTGGGGCGACGGGTGTATTTGACCAACAGCATTTACGGTTTTATCAAAAGATCAATGGGCAATATTTCGATATGTCGTATGATAGCTTGAGTACCATGATGGGGTTCAAGGTTGACTTCCGGATATTGCAGTCGCTGATTGTGGGGAATCAACCGTTCAAGCGGAATAATTCACGGGTCATTCGGGAGAATGAAAACATCATTATTAAGCAGGATTCGGGACGAATTAAGATTGATAATATGGTGGGCCCTAATCGAAAATTGAAAAAATTGTTAGTGAACGATGAGCCGAGCACCAATAAATTAACCATGGATTTTGAGGAGTTTACCAGCTTGAATCAAGTGGTTTTCCCCTTTAGTAGTTTGATTACGTTGGATGTTAAAAATAAAGAGAACAAGCAGGTGAAGACGGTGATTAGCATCAAATATTCCAAAGTAGAATTGATGGACACGCCATTGGAATTTCCATTTCGTGTTCCTGTTAAATTATTGAATTCAAAACCATGAGATATCTGTTTGTTGTAGTTTGTTTGATTTGGAGTTTTTCGTTGCCTGCTCAGGTAGAAAAGAAGGCGCAGTTAGAGCAGCAGAAAAAGGACAATTTGGCTAAGATCAAGGAGTTGAATTCCATAATTTCGCGTACGTCCAAAAAGAAAAATGCATCCATAGGTAAACTGAATGTGTTGAAGCAGCAGATCGGGGTGCAGAAAAAGCAGATTAATTTATTGAATGAAAACCAACAAATCTTAGCGGCGGAAGCAACGAAGCTTGCGCGGGAAAGCGATGTCCTGGCAGCTAAGTTGGAGCGCTTAAAAAAGAACTATGCCCTGATGTTGTTTGAGTCACAAAAAGTTTCCACGGTCTCGAATAAAATCAGTTTTTTGATTTTGTCAAATGATTTTGGGCAATTTACCCGCCGCTTGGATTTTCTGCGTCAGTTTACGAAAAACCGAAAAGAGCAGGCGAATAAAATATTTGAGACGCGTCAAGATTTAATGACCAAAAAGCAGCAAGTGATCTTCAAGAAGAATGAGGAGAAGAAGGTGATTGTTGAAAAGGAACAAGAAACCAAAACGCTTGAGGTGTTGAAGACCAAGGAAAATAAGGTGGTCACGGTGTTGACCCAACAAGAGAAAAAGTTACGTACGGAATTGGAACGTAAGAAATTATCCATTCGGAAGTTGGATAATTTAATTGCTGGAATCGTACAACGCGAGATTCAAAAGTCGATGGAGCGTGAGCGCAAGCTACGTCAAGCAGCTCAAGCACGTAAGTTAGAAGTAAACAAACCTGCTTTACCGAAGGTGAAATTGGAAGAAGGAGTG
>CAIUGL010000123.1 GCA_903898715.1 uncultured Cytophagaceae bacterium | reverse complement strand
GGCGCAAAAGCCAATGTGCCCTGCTTCTTGGATGGCAGAGAACGCGAGTACGCCGGCGACTTCTTTGAGGGTGTTTAATTTAGAGATTTGTTCTCGGCCTACGAGTAAAGATGCGCTTGCGTCGATGAGGAAGAAGACGGTTTGTTCTTTTTCTTCTTTGAATAGTTTGACGTAGGTTCCGTGTCCTTTGGCGGTTGTGTTCCAGTCGATGTGCCTAATGTCGTCTCCGTAGTGGTATTGTCGTAGGTCGCTGAATTCTAATCCTGATCCTTTAAAAACGGAGGAAAAGTTGCCATGCATTTGGGTATTGATCGCTTTTCTGATGCGAATTTCCAATTGCACAATCCGGGAAAGAAATGATCGAATATCCATTTCTGTTATCAGGTATTTTGGCTTAGAATGGCGCTAAATTACCTATTTTTTGGGCAATTTGAATGAAATCCGAGAAAAGCTTTCTAATTTAAGCCTTTATTTGACAGATGAAATTAGGCTATTTAGTGCTATTTGTGGGTCTGCTGGGCTGTTCCGAATTGGGCAAGCCTGAGCGTATAGAGGAAAAGAAAATGGCGCAGATTTTGGCAGATATTCATATCGACGAGGCAAATATTAGCTCTATGGGTGTCACCAACATGGATTCAAGTTTGTTGATGTACCATTTCCTCGAAAAAAAGACATTGAAGCGGCATGGGGTGGATTCCCTTACGTTTGTTAAGAGTTTGGAATCTTATGCCAAAGAGCCTAAGGATTTTATTCAATTATATGATGAGGTGAAGCTCGTGGTGGCAGAAAAACGCAAGAAAGCTCAACGTCGTTAAACATGAAAATTGCTTTACTTTTGCTATTAAATTTTTCGATTATGGCCCAAATGCCATTCCTTCAAGGTCATCGCGGTTGCCGCGGATTATTTCCAGAAAATTCATTACCTGCTTTTGAACATGCGTTAGGCATGGGCGTTCAGGTGCTTGAGATGGATGTATGTCTTTCAGCTGATGGTCAGGTTGTGGTGAGTCATGAGCCATATATGAATTCGTTGTATGCAAGTCATCCGTCGGGTGATCCGGTATTAAAGTCGGAGGAGGCGTCTTTGAATTTGTTTCGAATGACTTATGCGGAGATAGGTAGGTATGATGTGGGCAAGCGTGGGAATCGACTGTTTCCGGAGCAGCGCGCGGTGGCTGCAGTTAAGCCTTTGTTGCGGGATGTATTAGCGATGGGTGAGGCATTTCGAAAGAAAACAGGAAAGCCTATTTACTATAATATTGAGATTAAGTCGGATCCGGCTGAATATGGCAAATCTCAACCTGCGGCTGTAGCGGATTTCTCGAAGGCGGTACATGCGGTGATTGCGGAGGCGGTTGATTGGAAGTTTGTGGTTTTGCAGAGTTTTGATTTTGATGTACTTCGGTATTGGAATAAGGTTTGGCCAAAGGTCAGCTTGTCAGCCCTAGTCGATAACGAATCGCCTTCACACGTAGTGACGGAATTGGGCTTTACGCCAGCGATTTACAGTTCAAGTTATAAGCAGTTGGATGCTTCGAGGATTGCGTATTGTCATTCGAATGGGATGCAGGTGATTCCGTGGACCGTAAACGCTCGGGTGGATATTCAAAAAATGATTGATTTAGGGGTAGACGGTTTGATTACTGATTACCCGGACCGTTCGCCCAAACTTCCTTAGATGTCCTTATTTAATGAGACTTTATTGTGGTTTATGAAGCGGCGCATGCCGCGGATTGAGGCGATGTATGAGCGT
Organism: uncultured Cytophagaceae bacterium; assembly: GCA_903898715.1. Lineage (GTDB taxonomy): Bacteria > Bacteroidota > Bacteroidia > Cytophagales > Spirosomataceae > Aquirufa > Aquirufa avitistagni. The sequence continues at coordinate 492 of CAIUGL010000123.1, read as the reverse complement.
CCATTGGATTTGCAGTATGATGGTTTGACTCGATTAATTACGGATGGTCGGGATACAGAGTGGGGGCGCACCTATGGATATGCGGATTTCAATTCGTATGCGACGTTTCGCGAACGGGTCCCTATTTCGACGTATGAGGAATTGTTTCCTTATATCGAACGCATGATGCAGGGGGAGCAACAGGTGTTGTGGAATTCGCCAATTTCTTGGTTTTCCAAATCATCGGGGACCACGAATGCACGGAGTAAGTTTATTCCTGTTTCAAAGGAATCGTTGGAGGAGTGTCACATGATGGGAGGCAAGGACATGATAACCTTGTTGATTCAAAATAAGCCAGAAACGAAGATATTTGAGGGAAAGGGATTGTCGATTGGGGGGAGTTTGTCATCGGATACGATGAATTCACGGATGTTGATGGGAGATGTGTCTGCGGTCGTGATGAAGAATTTGCCGATATGGGCGCAGATGATTCGGACGCCGTCGTTGGATGTG
>CAIUGL010000122.1 GCA_903898715.1 uncultured Cytophagaceae bacterium | reverse complement strand
CCCATCTCGAACAGAGAAGTTAAGCCCCGCACCGCTGATGATACTGGGATCAAACCCGGGAAAGTAAGTAAGCTCCAAGTTATTATAGAAGACCTGCACCGAAAGTGTGGGTCTTTTTTTATGCCCAAAAAGTAGTCAGTAATCAGTAGTCAGTGATCAGTGGACAGTTGCTAGTCGCTAGTCGTCAGTCCGGAGGAAATGAGTCCGGAGGAGATTAGTCCGAAGGGTGATAGTCCGGAAGGAACATAAAGCTCTTACCTCTCACCTCTAACTTCTTACTTCTTACCTCTCCTCCGGACTCATTCCCTCCGGACTATACACTGGTTACTGATTACTGACGACTTGACACTAACCACTGTCTACTACTTCCCACTCTTTTCCCTATATTTGCGACATGACAATTCTTTACATAATTCTAGCCCTAGTAGCCGGAGCCGGAGCTACCTACCTCCTACTCCAAGGTAAAATAACGCTATTAACGAGCCAATTAGCGCAATTAAGCAGCGTACAAACCAAAGCAGACACACTTGAACAAGAGAATAAATCGATGTTTGGGAAATTATCCCAACTCGAAGGCCAAAATGAGACACTCAAAATAGCAGTGGAAAATCAAAAGGCCGACGAAGACAAATTACGAAAAATGCTTACCGATATAAGTAATGAGTCCGTGCTCCGACAAGGACGTATGTTGAGCGACCAACAGCAAGTTAAGTTGAACGATGTTTTAAATCCGCTCAAAGAAAAACTTGTGGCATTTGAAACACGCGTAAACGAAGGACAAAAAAATTCAACACATCAAAATACTGTACTTTTAGAGCAAATCAAGAATTTGACAAGCCTAAATCAAACCGTTACCCAAAAGACCGAAGACCTAACAAATGCCTTAAAAGGATCGAACAAATCTCAAGGAAACTGGGGTGAAATGATTTTAGAACGCGTTTTGGAGAGTTCAGGCTTAAAAAAAGGAATGGAATACGAAACCCAATTCGTGACCAAAAACCAGATCAACGAGACCATCAAACCAGATGCAGTTATCTTTCTGCCGGACAATAAGAACCTAATCATAGACTCAAAAGTGTCTCTAATTGCCTACGAACGCTACACTAGTGCCGAAGAAGGTACCATTGAAAAAGACCAAGCACTCAAAGAACACATCGAGTCACTAAAAACGCATATCAAATTATTATCAGCCAAAGATTACCATACTGGTCTCGATCTAAATAGCCCAGATTTTACTATTCTATTTATCCCCATTGAATCAGGTTTTGTGGCAACTATTAGCCAAGATACCACCTTATTCAATTTCGCATGGGAACGTAAAATCGTCTTAGTCTCCCCTTCCACCCTATTGGCAACCTTGCGTACCATCGCTTCCGTTTGGAAAACAGAATACCAAACTCGAAATGCTATTGAAATCGCCAGACAAGCAGGTGATCTTTACGATAAATTCGTATCCTTTACTCAAGACATGGAAGATGTTGGCAAGCACATGAAACGTGCTGAAGACGCCCATACCGGAGCGCTTAACAAATTGAGCACAGGAAAAGGAAACCTTATTAACCGCGCTGAAAAACTACACAAACTGGGTATTAAATCGACCAAAAAACTAAATCAAGGACTAATTCAGGACGAAGAACCGGAGATCGAGGAGGAATAAATTCAGATTAGAGATTATAGAGTAAATAGTAGCGAAAACAATCTATACGCTCTGCTCTCTACTCTATTTAGCATCCTCCTTTATTAGGTATTCGCTTATAAATTACTTTTCTGTCTCTTTCAAGATATTCTCCAGAAACAATAGCAAAGGCATACTTAGGCGCTTTAGCCACACTATTGCTCTTAATAATTATTTTATCATTCACCCTCAGGCTTTTCAATTGCTGCATTTCTACATTTGAAACTGGGCCCATGGAAAGTATATATTCTTCTCCTTCTATATTAACCATTACACCAAAGCCCAATCTAGAGCCTTCTGGAAGAGTAAGTGAGGTTACAACACCCTTCATATTGGAATTACTACGAATAAACTTATTGATTTTTACTGCTCCGGCATGCACTTTCTTGCCTTCTGATGAAGCCTCCCAATTTTTAAATTGAATGCCATCCGAGCTAGCTTCCCACTGCTTTAATGCAGCCTTACTTTCAGCAGCAGTTAAAGGCTTAGGAGGAGTTTTAGCAACCGATTCATTTTTAGAATCACAATTTGTGAATAAAAAGCCGCTTACGAGTGCAATCGGTAAAATCAAAGCATTGCGATATGTCATCATGATCTTTAAAATTGTTGGACGACTGTCCAGTGATTACTGTCTACTGGGTATTGCCTTACGCTTTCTTCAAAAACTCCGTTCTTAAAACCATCACAGACTTCTCCACCTTGCCCTCAATTTCATCTGCATCATCTGTCAGTCGAATATTTTTTACCATCGTACCGCGTTTGATCACACCAGATGATCCGCGTACCTTCAAATCCTTTATCACCGTGACAGCATCTCCTTCCTTAAGTACTGCACCATGGCTATCACGAACGATCAACTCTTCACTATCTTCCATCAAACACTTGCTTTAATTTAAATTCAGAATTACTTTTTCCAACTCGTTTTATTATTTCTAAACCCTAATAATCGTTGGGCTAAATCCGGTCGCTTTAAATACGTCAACCGATTACGAATCCAATCCTTATACTCTGCCTTATACCAGAAAAAATACTTATTCTGATTCTGCTTTTCCTCTCTCGTCTTAGCCGTTTTAATCGGCTGTAAGGTATATGGATGGACACCCGAATAATAGATCACCTCAGCCACCGTCATCGGTGTTGGTGTAAAATCCTGAACTTGTTCCAACTGGAATCCTAAATCCTTCGTTTCAGCCGCTAAGTTCGCCATATCCTCTTCCTCACATCCCGGATGCGATGAAATGAAATACGGAATCAAAGGCTGCTTCAAACCAAATTTGGCAGAAATCTCATCGTACTTCTTCTTAAACGCATGAAAATACTTAAACGAAGGCTTACGCATCACACGTAAGGTAGCATCCGATGTATGTTCTGGGGCAACTTTCAATCGACCCGATACATGGCGCGTAATCAATTGCTCCATGTATTCATCATGGTTACCATCTTGATTATTTTTATTGAAGTCATCCACCAACAAATCATAACGCACACCCGAGCCAACAAATGCTTTTTTAATTCCCGGATGGGCATCCACCTTGCGGTAAATCTCCGTCAACGGCGTATGGTTTGTATCTAAATTATTACAAATCACGGGGTGAATGCATGATGGACTCACGCATTTGGCACAAATCGACTCATCCTTCCCCTTCATACGATACATGTTCGCTGATGGTCCACCTAAATCCGAAATGTAACCCTTAAATTCAGGATGCTTCGTAATTTCATCCACTTCTTTCATAATCGACTTCTCACTCCGGGAAGCAATAAATTTCCCTTGATGCGCAGAAATCGTACAGAAACTACAACCTCCGAAACAGCCTCGGTGCATATTCACCGAAAATTTAATCATCTCATAAGCCGGGATTGGCCCACGTTTCTTATATTTTGGATGTGGTAAACGCGTATAAGGCAAATCAAATGACTTATCCATCTCCACTTCTTCCATTGTCTTAAACGGTGGATTAATGACTAATAGGTCAGCTCCTACTGCTTGAGTAATCCGATTCGCTTGCCACTTATTGGACTCAACTTCTACTATCTTGAAGTTGGACGCATACTTAATCTTATCCTCCAAACAAACCTCATGACTTGCCAACTCAACTGTTTCCCAGTCACCTACTACCGGCAAAGCATCTGATTGCTTTTGAATAAATGCCACCTGATTAATATCGGTTAATTCCGACAATTGCTTTCCAGATTTTACACCACGGATGATTTCACGCAAGGGTTGTTCTCCCATGCCATACACCAACATGTCCGCTTTGGAATCCACTAAAATCGATGGAAATAATTTATCAGCCCAATAATCATAATGGGTTACCCGACGCAACGAGGCTTCGATACCACCAATTAAAACAGGAACATCTGGGTAAATCTCCTTTAAAATATTGGAATAAACCGTCGTCGCATAATCAGGACGAAAGCCCGCTTCACCACCCGGCGTATAGGAATCATTTGAACGCAACCGCTTATTTGCCGTATAATGATTCACCATGGAATCCATACAACCTGCTGTTACACCAAAAAAGTATTTGGGTTTACCTAATTTCTTAAAATCACGCAAATCATCTTGCCAATTCGGCTGAGCCACAATCCCCACTTTCAAACCTTCACTCTCCATGATACGACCAATCACCGCCGTACCAAATGCGGGATGATCAACATAGGCATCCCCTGAAATCAGGATAACATCGAGTTCATCCCAGCCACGTTTTTCAACTTCCTTTTTTGTCAACGGAAGCCAGTCGGTAATAGGTCTTTCTTGCATGCGGCAAAATTAAGCTAAAATCAACTTGAAACCTACTTTAACAGCTTGGCTTTGAAATAATCTGCAGTCGCTTGAAACACCTTTAACGCATTCGAAAACTTCATCCAATGATGCGTGTCATCTACAATAACCATGGTCTCCATTGGTACCTTTTTCTTCTGCAATCGATTAATCAAATCAATGCTTTGGCTAAATGGCACATTGCGATCATCATCCGCATGGATAAATAACACAGGCGACTTCCACGTGTCTACTGACGATATAGGTGAAGAACGAAAGGATAAACTAGTAGCCCAATCAGCATCGGGAGCTTTATGTGGACCAGACAATGATTCCAAAGGAATCTCGCGCTGGTGTGCCCAGTCATGAACCCCATGAATATCAACACCAGCGGTAAATAATTTTGAATCCCGAGCCAAACCTAATGCAGTTAAATATCCTCCATAAGACCCTCCGTAAATACCAATCTTTTTGCTTTCCACAAAGGATTGTTGGGCCAGCCACTCCCCTGCCGCTTTAATATCTAAATATTCAGATGCACCCCACTGACCTGCAGATTTCGGATTGTGGAAATCATAACCATACCCGATCCCTAATCGATAATTAACAGATAAAACAACAAATCCCAAATTCGCTAAATATTGATTTAAGGCATATGCATTCGCGTAGTAATCGGAATAATGCCAACCCAACAACATTTGACGAGGAGGTCCACCATGGACAAAAATAATCGCTGGCTTTTTCTGCGTTCCATTGGACGAATCGAATACTTGACCATGAATGGTTAATCCATCCAATGATTTAAAAATAACTTGCTTCGGTTGAACCAATAATTTCTCAGGAAATTCAGCTGGAATCAAATTGGATGTTAAAGATCGCGTAGCACCTGATGAGGCCAACATAACTTGTGGAGCCATTTGGGCTCCCGCACCGATGTAGACATAACCGCCAACCACAGAAATAGGGGACCATTCAATACCTACTCCGGGAGTCATAACCTTCATGTCCGCTTTGTCCACAGATACCTGACAAATATGCCTACGGTCCTTATCGGTGATGTCGGCGCCAGTATTGGCATCAAATAACACCAGATTTCCATCCGCACTTGTACGCACATGTTCAACCATAAAATCACCTGGACTTAGCAATAATATGGGTCCACCCGATGGTGCGATTGAATAAGCATGAGGCCAGCCGTCGTGGTAGGAAGTAAATACTAAACGGTCCATCCGTGGCCAAAATAAATTGGTACCTCCCTGCGTGGTAGGTAAAGAACCGCGATACGTATTAGGCGCTTCCCAAACAAGGGACGACTTCTCCCCCTCCGTCAAACTTACTTTCCGAATAGACCATGGAATACGCTTCCGTTGCGTCAATGAGTCGGTAGATCCACCAGAAGCAGGGGTACGAATAAATACGATTTGAGTACCATCAGGTGACCAACGTGGACTAAAATCTTTCGCAAAAGCAGGGTCAAGCCAATTGACTTGTGACTTCCCTAATTCAAAATAACCGATGAAGGAATGATCGTCACGGTTCGCAACAAAAGCCAATTTATTACCCTTAGGGGACCAAGCCAACGAGTGTACAGAACCGCGTGTTTTAAATAAGCGTACGGGAGCCTCTAAAAAGTCCTCGTTTTCATTCGTATCTAATTTGCAAACCCAAGGTTGACCTTCTTTGATATAGGATACCACCTTATTATCAGGTGAAATTACCGGAAAGTCACCCTCAGAAATAACACGTATGGGTCCTCCTACAAAGGCAATTTGCATGACACGTACCGTTTGAGGCTCTGCATTTCCAGAAGGATTAACCGCTTTTTCATCATCAAAATTAGCTCCATGATCTCCTCCTCGAACAAATAATATCCACTTGCCATCATCTGAAATGGAAATTGAAGTTATTTCTTGTCCATCGTCTTCTTTGAAATTTGTCAATTTACGCGCGACAAAACTAGGTGCTTCTGCCACATAAACATTTCGAACGCCCTTTTCATCAATCGACCAGGCAATTTTATCTCCTTGTTTTGACCGAACTAACTCCGTGGGAAAAGCATATGATTTAATAGCCTCAAATGTAAAATTTTGACCCATAACACCCACTTGGATACAAGTGAATAGAATGAAGAAAACCAGGAAACGTAAATTCATTTTGATATATTTTAGAATAGGAAATATAGAGAAATACCAAGACAATGGAAAAGAAATACCCAGCAAGAAGTCTAATTAAAATAAAATCAAACTAATTTTGGGTCGCATGGATGTATCAATTGTATTTGTTAACTATCAAACAGAGGCTCTCTTACAAGATTGCTTGCGTAGCATTTACGATCATACGGAAAATCTGAATTTTGAATGCATTGTTATTGACAATCATTTTATTCCTACTGCCAATCAACAAATTTTGAGTGAATTCCCTAAAACTAAGTGGATTGATGCTGGGCGGAATACAGGTTTTTCAATTGCTAATAACATTGGCTTACATGCCGCTTCAGGAGAATTTATCCTTTTTCTAAATGCTGATACCCTTGTGTTTGACAACAGTATAGGAAATGCTTGGAAACATTTGAAGGCGGACCAAACGCTTGTAGCTATTGGTGGAAATCAGTTAGATACTAACAAACATCCGTTACCCTATTATCGAACTTTAAATGATGTTCGAAGAGACTTTTACATCGTTCCTAACAAACCAGTTTTCCATCAAGTGATCAATGCATTATTACCGAATCAAAAATTTTCTCGACCTGAGGAAACAAACAATTTGGTGGGAGCTTTTCTCATGGCTTCCAAGGAAAATCTGCTAAAACTAAATGGCTGGGATGAGGATTTCTTTATGTACGCTGAAGATGCTGAACTGAGTTTCCGATTAAGCAAGTTGGGGAAATTAGCTTATTTCGAAGACGTCAACTTCATTCATTTGATCAAGGAAAATGAATTTCGTCGCACGGAGTACTCTTGGGTCAATCGATTTTCAGTCCAAATTCAAGTATCAAATTTACTTTGGATAAGAAAAAGCTATGGGGTAATAGCCTTTCTTCTCATTTATCTTAACTATTCCATTATTGCCCCAATTTTCTGGATTTGGAAAGTTGGCCTTAATCTATCAACCGGAAAATCTTGGAAGTATGACACAAAAAACCAACGTATTTTTGGTCGTAAAGTAGCCGTTCTCTACAGTTACTTTTTCCCTATCCTCTTTCGCTTAAAAGGCCCTTACCAAATAAAACCAGAGGAGAATATTGATCAAGTCATCAAATCATAAAAATCCTCATTTTTTTTAGTATTTTCGTTGAAAGGAACCTAATTAGCCGTGAAAACGAATTTACAAATAACCGAAACCCTTGCAGCCTTTGCCAGTGAAGCCGAATCTAATTGGTTAATTGAGCAAAAAACCTTATCAGGTAAAGCATTGGTATTAGCTTTTGTAAAAGTTCCCCGATTTATTTCTAAAAAAATCATTGAAAGGGGTGAGTTTTCAGGTTGGACATTAGACCAAGTCGTTCGCTTGGACATATTGATGCAATTAGACGAAGCTCAGATAGATATGTTATTTGAAACAGCTGAAATGCAAGAAGCTGTCGCTTTAACCCGTTCCTTACCCTACTTAAATAACCCTTCATCATTTTTGTTGCGCGCCACGGATGCTGTACGATCTAACATGGGACCGGTATTCGATGCAATCGCTTTTGGAAATACGTATCCAAAAGACTATTTCAGTGAAGCTGCTTGGAACCAATTAGTCCTAAAATGTATTTTCAATGATAAAGCGATACATCAAATCATCGGATTGGATGAGCGCGTAAATCAAGATTTAGCGAATACACTTTCCGATTTTGCACATGAACGCTGGTCTGCCAACCGAAGAGTTCCTTCCCAAGTATGGAGGCTTGTTCCTGGATTTATGAACGAAACCTTACGGGCTGATGTTGAAAAATTAGCTCAATCAGAAAATTCAAGAGATGTCCTTGCGGCATCTTTAGTGAAACAAGAAGTCCAAATTCCAGGCAGTACGCAGTGGCTTTGGCATGAATTAGAGAAACCAGAACCGATTTATACCGCCTAATATGTGTCAAGATCATAAACCCGTTGGTAATCCATCCCATTTTGAGGGAACTGAACAAGAGAAATCCACTGCGCATGCAGTTGATGGAACTTTCGCTCAATATACCCAAGGCATGAAATTCTTTGATCCGCATGTGCACATGACATCGCGGACAACAGATGACTACCAGGCATTAGCGGACGCTGGCGTTGTTGCATTGATTGAGCCCGCTTTTTGGTTGGGTCAGCCACGCACCGGTTTGGCGTCATTCAAAGACTATTTCGCCAGCTTAGTGGGTTGGGAGCGCTTTCGTTCTTCTCAGTTTGGCATTAAACATTATTGTACCATCGGGTTAAATTCACGCGAGGCAAATCATGAAGCTTTGGCAGAACAGGTAATGGAAATTTTGCCTTTGTTCTTGCAAAAAGAAGGTGTTGTGGGTGTGGGGGAAATCGGCTTCGATGACCAAACAGCTGCCGAAGAAAAATATTACCGAGCGCAATTAGAACTTGCGAAGGAAATGAATTTACCCGTTCAGGTTCACACACCCCACCGTGATAAGAAAAAAGGAACGGAACGTAGTATGGCCATTGCTTTAGAGCATGGTATCGCACCGAATATGGTCATCATCGACCATAACAATGAAGAAACAGTGAAATCCGTTTTAGATCAAGGATTTTATGCGGCTTTTACGATTTATCCGTTTACCAAAATGGGCAATGAGCGCATGGTAGAAATTGTTAAGCAATACGGACCGGAACGTATTATGGTGAATTCTGCTGCCGACTGGGGCATTTCGGATCCTTTGGCCATACCAAAAACGGCTGCCTTAATGAAAATCAAAGAGGTTCCTGATGAACATATTCGGTTAGTCACATATCAAAATGCGTTGGATGCATTTGCTCAAAGTGGCCAGATACAAGAAGCTGATTTCATCCATGGACTGGAAATAGATCAAACACAAAAGTTCAACGGCAATACTATTTTACGTGGTGGACAAGCACCACGCATCAACAAAGATTCCTTAATCATTCGCTAATGCGCATTAAAATTAGAGCCTTTCTTGAACTCATGCGTCCTGCTAATGTCATCACGGCATTAACGGATGTATTGGCGGGTATGGCTATTGTAGGATTTACCTTTGGGACCTTAGATTACCAATTCTGGCCAGTCGTATTCTTAGGAATTTCAACCATGTGTTTATATGCAGGTGGAGTCGTATTTAATGATGTTTTTGACTATGAATTGGATATTTTAGAACGTCCAGAGCGAGCCTTACCAAGCGGCCGAATCCAAAGAGCTGAAGCGGTATTCGGTGGAATTGTGTTATTATCATTGGGGATATTCTTAGCTTTTTGGCAGAGCCGACTAAGCGGAATCGTTGCCGTGCTTGTTACCCTGCATGCATTATTTTACGATTTCAAGGGCAAGCACATGCGTATTTTTGGCCCAATCAATATGGGATTATGTCGGGCATTTAATTTGATGTTAGGCATGAGTGTTTATGAATTAGGTGTATTGGAACATTTTTATTTGATCCTTATTCCGTTGATTTATATCGCCGCTATTACCTTAGTGAGTCGCGGAGAGGTTCACGGCAGCCAGTCGGCACCTTTATGGTTCGCTGCCATTTTATTCGTCATCGTTCATGTAAGCCAATTGGCCGTAGGGTATCAAGCTGGTAAATTGATTTATATGTTACCTTTCGTTCTGGTCCATGTGTATTTAATCTTTGCCAAATTAATACCGGCCATTAAAAAACCAATCGGTCCTAATATAGGCCAAACGGTAAAGACTGGGGTTTTGACACTAATCTTAATGAATGCTGCTTGGGTGAGTTTAAGTGAACAATATTACATGGCTTTTGTTACCTTAGCATTATTGCCAATTTCCATGTGGGTGGGCAAAAAATTCGCCGTTTCATAATTTATATTCATGCAAGTATTACAACAGCAATTTCAAGTTCCTTTTCATTATCAAGTGATTTTCACAAAACACTTGTTTGATGTGAGCAATAAAACCTTGTGTGATTTTATTTCGAATTTCGGTCAAAGTAATTTCCGCAAACGCATCTTATTTGTAATTGACAAAGGAGTAGCGGACGCACATCCTTCACTTACAAGCGCAATTGTTTCATATTTTGAATCAAATTCTGTAGCCGATTTAGCACCTGAAATCTTGGTCTTACCTGGTGGCGAAGTATGCAAAAATGATCCAAGATTTTACGAAGAAGTAGTTCGAGCTATTGACGAACATCGCATCGATCGACATTCATTTGTTGCGACGATAGGCGGTGGTGCATTCTTAGACATGTCGGGCTACGCCGCAGCCATCTCCCACCGCGGAGTCAAGTTGATTCGTATACCCACTACCGTCCTCTCCCAGAATGATTCAGGGGTAGGCGTTAAAAATGGTGTCAATTACTTAGGAAAGAAGAATTTCTTGGGAACCTTCGCTCCTGCTGTAGCCGTATTTAATGATGTAGCATTTTTAACGACCTTGGAAGATCGTGATTGGCGTTCTGGAATAGCGGAAGCGATAAAGGTTGCTTTGATCAAAGATTTAACTTTTTTCGAATGGCTAGAGGCTAATGTCTCAGCCATGAATGCCCGCAATGAAGAAGTCATGGTGGAACAGATTTATCGCTGTGCCGACTTACATATGAAGCATATTTCGGGCGGAGATCCATTTGAATTGGGTTCTGCTCGTCCATTAGATTTTGGGCACTGGGCAGCACATAAACTGGAATACCTATCAGATTTCAACATACGACATGGCGAGGCAGTTGCTATCGGAATTGCCTTAGATTGCGTGTATTCACATTTAATTGGAGCGATAAGCCTTGCTGATTGTGAACGAATTTTAGCCGTCATTAAAGTCTTGGGCTTTGATTTATATCATCCAGCTTTGGCAGAAAACGAATGCCAAAACCTACACAAAGGCTTACAAGAATTCCAAGAACATTTGGGCGGTCACTTGACCATCACCTTGTTGAAAGCCCTAGGAAAAGGGGAAGAAATGCACGAAATGGACTTCAAAACGATCCAAGCATCCGTTGCTTTACTTGCCACCTACGCCTAACATGAAAACAGCCAACGGACACCTCAGTTATTGTAGCAATATCCACCCTGGAGAGATTTGGGAAGAACATTTTGCCAATTTACAGGCGACCGTACCGAAGGTAAAAACTGCCGTTTGTCCTGACCAAGCGATGGGACTGGGTTTGCGCATTGCCAATCAGGCGAGTATAGATTTAATCGAAGATCCCAACAAGCTGGCAGCTTTAAAGAACTGGCTAGCAGAAGAAGATATATACATTTTTACGTTGAATGGATTCCCCTATGGAGGATTCCACAATACGATAGTTAAAGATCAAGTGCATGCGCCCGACTGGACAACTCAGGATCGCGTGAATTATACCCGACGGTTAATCGATTTACTCATACAATTATTGCCAGCAGATCAGCATGAAGGAGGGATTTCCACTTCTCCCCTTTCTTATAAATATTGGTGGGATCAACGTGGTGCGGCAATCGGTCAAGCTACGATGGAATTACTGAAACTTGTTCCTTATTTGGCACAAACTGAACAAAAGACGGGTAAATGGATTCACATTGACATCGAACCTGAACCGGATGGTTTATTAGAAAATCATCGCGAATTCGTTGATTGGTACACAGATACATTGATTCCTTTTGCGATTACTGCAGGGATTCCAGAGGATTGGGTGCGCCGACATATTCATATCTGTTTCGATGTGTGCCATTATGGAGTTTCATACGATAAACCTGCTGACTGTTTACAAGAATTAGAGGACAAAAACATTTCTATCGGCAAGATTCAAATCAGCTCTGCCCTTCGCGTAGATTTGAGAAAAGATGCGACCGCACGTATTGAAGCATTAAAAAAATACGAGGAGCCAACTTATCTGCATCAGGTCAAAGCCTTGAAAAAAGATGGAAGCTTTGCGCAGTTCAAAGATTTAGGCGAAGCATTAGCGCAATACAAAGAAGGAGTTTATGACGAATGGCGTGTGCATTTCCATGTGCCTTTGTTCCTAGATTCTTATGGTTTATTGAATTCCACCCAAGCAGAAATAGGCGAAACATTGGCCTACCACCAGCAGCATCAGGTCACACGCATGATGGAAATTGAAACCTACACGTGGGGCGTTTTGCCATCCGAATACCAAGAATCGATTGAAACCTCTATTGCAAGAGAGGTCACTTATATTCAAGACTTATTATGCAAAAAACCGTAGTCATTGATATTGTTGGCCTAAGTGAAAGCATTTTAGGTCGATATACTCCCTTTTTGGACGCATATATTTCGGGTAAAAAGAAATCGAAAATCAAGCCTCCATTCCCGGCGGTAACAACCACATCTCAAAGTGTATATTTGACTGGAAAGTATCCGAGTTCTCATGGTATCGTAGGTAACGGTTGGTATGATAAAGTCGATTCCGAAGTTAAGTTCTGGAAGCAATCCAATAAGTTGGTGGACGATGAAAAGATCTGGGATGCCGGACATAAAAAAGACCCAAATTTCACTTGTGCGAATTTATTTTGGTGGTACAACATGTATTCATCAGCGGATTATTCTGTAACACCTCGGCCTCAATATCACTCAGATGGTGTGAAAATGCCTGATTGTTACAGCCATCCGGCTGATTTGCGAGATGAATTACAAGAAGCTTTTGGGACATTTCCCTTGTTTAATTTCTGGGGACCTAATGCGAATATCAAATCGACGAATTGGATAGCGGACGCGTCCATTTATGTAGATAAGAAATTTGATGCGACATTGACATTCATCTATTTGCCTCATTTAGATTATTGCTTACAGAAATTTGGGGTAGATTTTGAAAAGATTAAAGGCGATTTACAGGAGATCGATCAAGTAGTTGAACGATTGATTTCGCATTTCGAAAGCAAAGGAGCGAAAGTAATTATCCTTTCCGAATATGGAATTAATGATGTGTCAAAACCTGTTCATTTGAACCGTATTTTGCGGAAAGGTGGGTATATCGCTTTGCGGGAGGAACAAGGATTGGAATTATTAGATCCCGGTGCATCACGTGCTTTTGCTGTTTCTGATCATCAAATTGCACATGTATATTGTCCTGATGCATCCGTTTTGGATGAGGTCAAGCAGCTATTTATGCAAACGCAAGGTGTCAAGAAAGTGCTCTCGGGAGATGAATTAGCTGCATTTAACATCAACCACCCACGAGCGGGTGATTTAGTTTTGATTGCAGATTCTGATGCTTGGTTCACCTATTATTACTGGTTGGACGACAACAAGGCCCCCGATTTTGCCCGTTGCGTGGACATCTTTAAGAAACCGGGTTACGATCCAGTTGAGATGTTTATGGACCCTAAAAATCCGTTGATAAAGTTGCGGGCTGCCTATAAATTGGCCCGTAAATTAGCCGGATTCCGCTATCGAATGGATGTCATTCCATTGGACGCGACTTTAGTTAAAGGTTCGCATGGAAGTCCGTTTTGTGATGAAGCTTACTACCCTTTGTATATTGCTGATAATCAGCCAACTGATAACATGGAGCCTACGGAAGTTTATTCATTGATTTGGAACACGGTATTTGAATAAATTAATTAACTTGAAAAACTAAACTATAAAAAATGAAAAAGATCTTAACAACAATCGCCATGGTCGTTGCCCTTTTGGGAGCTGGCGAAGCTGCACACGCGCAAATGCCAAGTCCACAGGAAATGGCTATGAATCAATTGAACCGCATGAGTTCAGAGTTGAAATTGACGAAAGAACAAGAGAATAAAATCGAACCTCTAATTGTTACCCGGATAGAAAAAATGATGGAATTCCGTCAAGCAGGAATGGATCGTGAGGAGATGATGGGCGAAATGAAGAAGATTAATGAGGGCCAACTGGAAACATTGAAGGCTATTTTGACACCTGAGCAATTAGAAAAATACAAGACTATGCAAACGCAAATGCGTGCGGGCGGTCCTCCACGTAACTAATTCGAATGAAATATTTACTGATATTTTTATTATTCATTGGGCTTTCTCCAGTCATGGGGCAAGCCCAATTTGAAAAAGCTCTCCAGACACAATTAATTCTTGCCTCAGATGGTGATGTGATTGAAGTGGAGGAAGGTAATTTTCAAATTTCAGGTAGTCTATCCTTAGAGGGAAAGAAGAAAATCACCATTCGTGGAAAAGGAATGGACAAAACCGTTTTAAGCTTTAAAAATCAAAAAACGGGTGCGGAAGGGATTAAAATCACCAACTGTGAAAATATTATTTTGGAAGATTTGACCGTTCAGGATTCCAAAGGTGATTTAATCAAATCGATGCACGTAAAGGATATTATATTCCGACGCATCAAAGCGGAATGGACTGGAGGCCCAAAACCGCAAAATGGTTCCTATGCCTTATACCCAGTACTTTGCACAAATATTTTAATCGATAGTTGTATCGCAATCGGTGCATCTGATGCGGGCATTTATGTGGGCCAATCCAAACATATCGAGGTGAAAAACTGTACCGCTTACCAGAATGTGGCAGGTATTGAAATTGAAAACTCCCTTTATGCGGATGTCCATCACAATCATGCCTATGGAAATACAGGCGGCATTTTGGTATTTGACTTACCTGATCTAATTCAGAAAAAGGGTGGATTCGTCAAGGTGCATGATAACCTCATCGAAGACAATAACCTGTCTAATTTTGCGCCCAAAGGCAATATTGTTGGCAAAGTTCCCCGCGGAACTGGGATGTTAATTCTTGCGACGAGCCACGTAGACATTTTCGACAATAAAATCTTAAATCATCGCACCGTTGGTGTCGGTATCATCTCTTATTTCATGGCAGAAATAGCCATTAAAGATAAAGAATATGACCCCTACCCGACCGCCATTTCGGTATACAAAAACACCTTTGAGCGTAGGCTTGGACGTGTTCCATTAGAGGGTCGCTTTGCGCAGATCTACCGATTCAAACTACGTTTTGGTCGTGATGTACCACAAATCGTTTATGATGGCGTATTGGATTCAACGCGCTGTGGAAGTGATGGGCAATATTTACCTCAGCATCGGATTTGCGTGCATCAAAATATAAACCAATCTGTAGCCAATATGGATGCGGAACATGATTTCAAGAACGTGCGTCGCAATCCCAAAGAGCTTGATTGTGTACAAGAATATGTCAAATCGAATCAATTTTAGCGATGCGATACTTAGGATTTATCTTGTTATTGGGCTTATTTTCTTATCAACCGGGGCCGAAATTTCCGAGTAAATTATCGGATTATGGCTTGTTTGAAGGAGAATTAAAAAATCAATTACCCCATTCCGGTGTGACACCCTATGCATTGATATCTCCTTTATTTTCAGATTACGCACATAAATTACGATTTATACAATTGCCATCGGGTAAATCTGTGGCTTACAATCCCGATTCGGTATTCCAATTTCCTGTTGGGACCCGTATCGCTAAGACCTTTTATTATCCCATGGATGAGCGCAAGCCTAATGGCAGTCGGCGCCTCATGGAAACACGTATACTCAGCCACGAACCAACGGGATGGGTGGCCTTACCCTATATTTGGAATGAGGAGCAAACGGAGGCATATTTAGAGGTGGCTGGAGGAACAAGCTTGGTGGAGTTTAAGAACCAACAAGGCAAAAAGCAGCAAGTAAATTATGTTGTACCTAATGTTAATCAATGTAAAGGATGTCACGAGCGCGATGGCGCAATGACTCCGATAGGTCCTTCAGCGCGGCAGATGAATGCATCGATACAGTATGCGCATGGAAATGAAAATCAATTGGACTATTGGGGACGGACGAACCAAATGAGTGACGTCCCTACATTGCGTCCTAAATTCGTATCGTATATAGACGAAGGTGCATCATTAAATGAACGTGTAAAAGCTTATTTAGATATCAATTGTGCGCATTGCCATAACCCGAAAGGACCCGCAAAAAGTTCTGGCTTGTTTTTAGATCACCGCTATTATGGCACCACTGCATATGGGATAATGAAATCACCTGTAGCGGCGGGCAGAGGATCGGGTGGATTG
Organism: uncultured Cytophagaceae bacterium; assembly: GCA_903898715.1. Classification (GTDB taxonomy): domain Bacteria; phylum Bacteroidota; class Bacteroidia; order Cytophagales; family Spirosomataceae; genus Aquirufa; species Aquirufa avitistagni. The sequence continues at coordinate 3,925 of CAIUGL010000122.1, read as the reverse complement.
CAATACGATATTGTTGCAGGAAAACCTGCCGAAAGTATCCTTCATTACCGAATGAATTCGCATGATCCGGGCGTCATGATGCCGGAACTCGGTCGGTCTATTATACATCAAGAAGGCGTTGCACTTATCCGTGAGTGGATTAAATCATTAAACTAATAATCTTTCGATTAGTCATTTATTGAATAGGAAACGGGATTTTATCGTGGGAAATTTGATTTATCAAACCTAGCCCGGATAATGAGAAAGAATACTAAAATTGAGAATCAGCTCCTAGAAATGATTCAGCCTCGAATACAGCAGATTGAGAACAAATTTTCAAATGGAGAAGCATTGTCAAATCAAGATGTCAATACACTTTTATTGAAATCAGCATTCAATCACATCAATCATTTCGAAATGCGATTGGATGAGTTGGCCGCGGATGTGGCACAGCTACGATTAGACTTTTCTGAACTTGAGGTAAAATTCCATCATCTTGAAAGTAGATTCTATGCCCTTGAAGGCAAATTTCATGCACTTGAAGGTAAGTTTCAAACGCTCGAAGCGAGATTCGAAACTTTAGAGGCGAGTTTCATTTCTTTTGAGTCAAGAATGGAGGCCACCATTGAAAAGACAATGAAATCAAACATAAAATGGACACTCGGCTTGATGACCTTCTGCCTCACGCTATTTAAAATCATTGATTTAGTCGTCCAAAACTAAAAAGGGCTGATTTCTCAGCCCTTTCAATCTATTTTCCTAAAACAATATTGACAATCCGTTTCGGAACCACAATCACCTTAGAGGGTGCTTTGCCATCCAAATGTTTCTTTACTTGCTCATTAGCCAAAACCGCCGCCTCCACTTCTGCAGGACTTGCTGTGGCTGAAAAGGCTAAGGTCAACTTCACCTTACCATTGAATGAAATGGGATAATTGAATTCGTTTTCCACCAAGAACTCCGGATTGAATACAGGGAATTTGGCATGGGAAATACTTCCAGCCTCTTCGCCTAAAGCCACCCATAATTCCTCAGCCACATGTGGGGCATACGGGGAAAGCAATAAGACTAGTTCACGAAGAACCGATTTCTTATGACATTTCAATTGGCCTAAATCATTCACACAAATCATCAAAGTAGAAACGACCGTATTAAATGAATAACGCTCCAAATCATCTTGCACCTTACGAATTGCCGTATGCAATACTTTTAATTCTTCGGGCGTTGCAGGTGAATCCACCAAAACTGATTTTTGAGCCTGCTCATCAAAGAACAAACGCCACACCTTGCGCAAGAAATTATGCGATCCTGAAATCGAATTCGTATTCCAAGGCTTGAATTGCTCCAACGGCCCCAAAAACATCTCATATACACGTAAGGTATCCGCACCATATTTGGCAATTAAATCATCCGGATTAACAACGTTAAACTTCGATTTGGACATTTTCTCGACTTCCCAACCGCAGATATATTTGCCATCCTCCAAGATGAATTGTGCATCTGCAGGTACATCGTTACGAGAACGCTTAAATTCTTCAACGTCTAAGATGTCATTCTCCACAATATTCACATCCACATGCAGCGCAGCTACATCATATTGATCTTTCAAACCATAAGAAACAAAAGTCACCTTATCTGAATTTTTCAAACGATAAACGAAATTTGACCGACCTTGAATCATCCCTTGGTTGATCAATTTCTTGGCAAATTCCTCCTCAGCCACATAACCTAAATCCTTCAAGAACTTATTCCAAAAACGAGAGTACAACAAGTGGCCCGTCGCGTGCTCTGAGCCACCGATATATAAATCAACGGCTTTCCAGTAATTGACAGCCTCTTTAGAAGCAAACTCAGAACCATTCTGAGCATCCATGTAGCGATACCAGTACCAAGAGGATCCTGCCCAACCTGGCATTGTCGACCACTCGTAATCATACTGACCTTGGTATTTCCATGAATCCGCAGCACGCCCTAAAGGTGGCTCACCTGTTTCTGTAGGTAAATACTTGTCAATTTTAGGTAATTCCAAAGGCAACTCAGATTCCTGAATCAAATAAGGTAATAGTTGGCCTGAAGCAGTAGGTTTGAAATAAACCGGCACCGGCTCTCCCCAATACCGTTGGCGTGAAAATACCGCATTTCGCATCCGATACTGCACTTTCCCCTTTCCAATTCCTCGTTCCTCCAACCACTGAATTAATGTATCCGTAGCCTCTTTATACCCCATGCCATTGATGATACCCGAGTTAATGTATTTTCCCTCTTTGGTATTATCGGCCTGCTTATCAATATCTTTTTGTCCGTCCAAAATAGTTGGAATAGGCAAGTCAAAATGTTTGGCAAAATTCCAGTCACGTTGATCACCTGACGGAACACCCATTACCGCACCCGTTCCATAACCAGCTAATACATAATCAGCCAAGAACAATGGCACACGCTCATTATTTAATGGGTTAATCACATACGACCCCGTGAATACACCGGAAACTGTTTTAACCTCCGAAACACGATCTAATTCAGAACGTGACTTTGTCCAGGTAATGTAAGCATCCACATCGGCTTGTTGGCCTGGCTTCGTTAACTCCGCCACCCACTCGTGCTCAGGTGCCAAAACCATGAACGAAACCCCGTAAATGGTATCCACACGTGTTGTGAAAACTTTAATTTTCTTATCTGAAATACCTTCAATGGCAAATTCAACATCGGTACCAATCGACTTTCCTATCCAGTTACGTTGTTGTTCCTTTAAAGAATCCGACCAATCTACCTCTTCTAAACCACGCAATAAACGATCTGCATAAGCCGTGATGCGCATCGACCATTGTCGCATTTTTTTCTGCTCAACAGGATATCCTCCCCGCTCAGAAAGTCCATCCTTTACTTCATCATTCGCTAGTACCGTACCTAATTGTGGACACCAGTTGACAACCGAATCATCCAAATAAGCCAAACGAAAATTCAATAAATAGGCATACTGTTCCTCCTCACCCATCGCATTCCAAACCTCAGCTGAAATACGCTCAACATCATCTTCGCAAACTGCTTTCAGGCCAATAGAACCTTTGACATTCAAAATGTCCTTTAAGGATTCAATCGACTCCGCCTTATCCGACTCCTGATTATACCAAGAATTGAATAATTGCATAAATATCCATTGTGTCCATTTATAATAAGAAGCATCAGATGTACGCACCTCTCGTGACCAATCGAATGAAAAACCCATGTTTTTCAATTGCTCGATATAACGCGTAATGTTTTGTTCAGTCGTTATCGCAGGATGTTGGCCTGTTTGAATCGCATATTGCTCCGCAGGCAAACCAAAGGAATCAAATCCCATTGGGTGTAACACCTCATATCCTTGCAAACGCTTATAACGCGCCATGATATCTGATGCAATGTACCCGAGTGGATGGCCAACATGCAATCCAGCACCCGAAGGATACGGAAACATGTCTAGCACATAATACTTAGGTTTATTGGGATTTACTTGTGCTTTGAATGTTTGGTTTTGCTCCCAAAATCCTTGCCAAGCTTTTTCGATCTCACGAAATTGATACTCTGAACGCATATAACTATTTGTTTTTCAAAAGGGCATGCAATTTACGGGAATTTTTGTGAAAAATATTTACTCTACTTTATTGGTAGATTAAGTAAAGTCTATTAGTTTTGTAGGATAATCAATTCACCGTATGTCATTACAAACTGACTCCACGCCCAACAAGCCAAAATTTCCTAGCTTATTAAAAGCGATAAGCATCATTTGGAAACGAGAACGTAGCATTACGGAAGTAATCATTCACATTAGCAATGCCCTAGCCCTCATGATTGTAGGGCATTTAGTTTTCAGTTACCTAACTGCCGAAAACGTAATTGCCGTATTTAGCACCGTCAATTCTGAAATTTTATACTACATCTTAGGTGGATTCATTGCTCAAATGATTGATGG
>CAIUGL010000121.1 GCA_903898715.1 uncultured Cytophagaceae bacterium | reverse complement strand
GGACATCTTTAAATCCTCGTTGACCATCTCGACAATTCGCCGACCAGAATGCTGCGCCAATACCTTACGACGTACGTCAGCTGCAGGAATTGCCGCATTTTGAGGTAAACTCAAACCTAAAGCTTCCACCATCGTAGCCATGGTAGAAGCCGTACCCATCACCGCACAATGTCCGGGAGTACGTGCCATACAAGCTTCCGCTTCAATAAATTCCTTTTGAGATAATTCGCCTAATTTATAGGCTTCAGCAAAACGCCACACATCCGATGTTCCGATTTCCTTACCTTTAAATTTACCTTTCATCATCGGTCCACCTGAGATAACGAGAGTAGGTAAATCAACACTAGATGCACCCATCACGAGAGAAGGAGTCGTTTTATCACAACCACACATCAAGACAACACCATCCACTGGGTTTGCGCGAATAGACTCTTCTACGTCCATACTCGCCAAATTGCGATACAACATGGCCGTTGGCTTAATCAACGTTTCACCCAAAGACATCACGGGAAATTCCACTGGAAATCCGCCTGCCTCAATAACACCTTTCTTAACAAACTCCGCTAATTCTCTAAAATGCGCATTACATGGAGTCAATTCTGACCACGTATTACAAATTCCAATTACCGGCTTCCCTTGAAAATAATCATCGGGTATACCTTGATTTTTCATCCACGCACGGTAGATAAAGCCATCTTTTCCAGTTTTTCCAAACCATTGTTGGGAACGCAATTTCGAATTACTCATGAGTTATGTTTTCTAGGTCTAAGGTCTTTTTCAAAATAAAACTTTGGTCTTTGCCAAAGGAATAAAAGCATGCTCGATATCCATTACCAAAATCCGCATAAGGATCATTTGCATACTTTACTAATCGTACTAAACTATTCTTTTCAAAATACAGCGAATCTCCACCTACATACCCAAAGGCTTGTCGGCCCTTTAAAGTTGGGAAAGAAATCTCACGTACATGTCCTGAACCATATTCAAAAGCCAAAATTTGAGTTCTTTTACTTGCATTTTGACCATAAATCCAAAATTCAGGCAACTGATTTCCATTTAAATCCGAAGCTAAAATTTGCTTCGCTGGCCATGCCAACTTTTTCGAAAATATCAGTTGGCTACTCTTATAAACTTGAAAAACATTCGAATCTACCTTGGCTTCAAAATCTTCAATAAACGCATTAATGACAGTGGGCTCTACAGCGAATGTTGCGCTGGAATCTGGTAGAGATTGCTTTCTTAATGAATCAGCAAAACCACTGGCCATTAAATTATCTTCGATACTCACCTCAGCGCTTGACTGCTGATCATGCGCAGCGATATACCAAAAGAGAAACCCTAATGCTGCTAAAAGACCAAGAAATAGTAGGCTTTTAAGAATGCGCATGTACAACTTGTTGAATAATTGAAATGGCTTTTTCTAACTGCACACGCGGACAAGCAAAGTTTAAACGAATAAAATCTCCTCCTTTAAATTGTTCACCCCGCAATACATGCAATCCAGCATCAAATAAACGCTTTTGAAAATCACCGTGTAGTTTTGCATCGTAGCCGATCCAAGCCAAATAAGTTGCTTCTAAGGGCAACATAGTCAAACCAGGAAGACTATTGACTGATGCTAAAAGTAAATCATGATTAGTCCGCAAGTAGGGTAGCAGTGATTCCATCCAATCTGATGACATCGTTAATGAGGTCTCCATCACCTCAATACTATGCCGTGTAAGCATAGGAAAAAAGCCAAAGGTCTTTTTAGTAAACGCATCGCGAATATTTTTATCAGGGATAATCGCAACAGCACCACCTAAACCGGCTGTATTATAAGCCTTAGAAGTCGCAAAGAAATTAATATCGCTGGCGATACACAGATGTTTAGTTTGTGAGCTAATCTGCAAATCAGCATGAATTTCATCAGATACAATGAGGCAATCGTATTGGGCACACAAAGTACGAATCCGCTCGATTTCATGCGCATTAAATACCGTACCCCCTGGATTATGTGGGTTACAAAACAGAAATACCTTGGGCCCTTTTTTAAGTGCTATTTCAAACGCTTCGAAATCATAGGTCCAGCGATTCCCTTCTTGAACCATAGGAAACGAAATTAAAGGTCGGTCGACCCAGCCAGCTACTAAATGAAATGGATGATATACTGGAACGGCAGTTAATATTCCATCCTCAGGAGTCGTAAACGCTGCGCAAGCAGCAGCAATGCCGGGAACGATACCCGGAATCCAAACTTGCCAATCTAATGAGGTATCCCAACCGTAATCCTGGCTGATTTTAGCTTGCATCGCCACTTTAAGGGATTCTGGGACAATCGCATAACCCAAAACGGCATGATCAGTGATTCGATTTAACGTAGCTAAAATTTCATCCGCCACAGGAAAATCCATATCAGCTACTGGCATAGGTAACATCCCTGAAGCAGGGTAGGTCACATTATCCCATTTAAAACTACTTGTATGAGTACGATCAATGACCTGATCAAAGTTGTATTTTTTCATTCCTTAAAAATAGGTCTAAATGCCGAAACACCAATAAATTGTCGGTGCGTTTTCAAGTATTCACCTAAGGTCTGTTGACTGACCATCACACGTTTAAATTCCTGTGATGCATGCAGCAGATATACTTTTCCGTCTTTTCGATAGATCATACCAGTATGCAAAAAATCAATCGCAGGATTTTTAGAAACTAATCCCACCAAATCTCCAGATTTTAATAAAGGCAATAAACGATCAATTAAGGCATTAGGCGTATAATAAAAATCGTTATGAGCCAATTGAGTTTCTCTTGAACGAAGCAAAGTAAGATTGATTTGTCCTGGCTGCTTAGAAGCTAAGTAATTACTTAAAAATGAAAATGATTTAGGTAATTTCTGAAGCATATCACGTGTACCTAGCAAAGGATAACCCAGTTGCCGCATGGCATCCGAAAAGTAATGGTATCGTTTTTCGTATTGAACAGAATCACCTGCGTAGCGAAAATGAACCAAGGACTTTCGATATACAGCATCATCGCCAGCAGCATGTGCTAAGGCCAACGAATTTTCAATAAATGTCACACAGTCAAAAGATGTTAAATCAGCAAAGAGTTCTTCAGGATTAGAACTAGACAAGGCATTAGCTCGATAAGGTTTACCTAAAAACTGTAAACCTATTCGAGTCAAATCATGATTACTTCGGGTTTCTTGAATAGCCAAACGTAAAGCAGGAGTGACTTGACCCAAAGCTGAATAAAAACTACAAAGAAAAAATAGGACTATTTTTCGCGAATCCATAATACACTGATTGCGCCCGCGATAAAAAATACACCTGCCATAACAATCGCATAGATCGCATTTCCATTATAAAAATACTTCACAATAGAACCACCAATAATGCCATTGACAATCTGAGGAACCGTGATAAAGAAATTGAAAATCCCCATGTATACACCCATTTTTGACATGGGAATCGAACCGGCCAACAAAGCATAGGGCATCGCTAAGATACTTGCCCACGCCATACCCACACCCACCATACTCAAAATGAGCATTTGAGGATCTTGAATAAAATAGATTGAGATCAAACCAATGCCACCAGCAGTTAACGAAAAAGCATGGGTAGCTTTATTCCCTAAGAAAGCGGCAATACGAGGCAAAAAGGCAGCATAAACAGCCGACACCCCACTGTACACCCCGAAAATAATGCCTACCCAGTTGGCCGCATCCTGATATCCAGCAGACTGATGATCATTTAATTCCAATCCATAAACATGATGTGCAATGGCAGGAGTTGAAAAAACCCACATCGAAAACAAACCAAACCAAGAGAAAAACTGAACAACACCCAACTGACGCATGGTCGTGGGCATTTCCTTTATATACCGAAATACAGAAACGAGGGTATCCTCTTTTCCTTCCGACTCAAAACCCATAGCCTCACGCTCCTCAGGAGAATATTCCTTCGTACCTACAATCGTCCAAATAATGGCAGCTATGAAGACAAAAGCACCTACGTAAAATGAGAAACGCACATTATCTGGAATTTGACCTGGCTCTGCCAATTTCGCAACGCCCATCCATTCGCCTAAAATATAAGGTAACCATGAACCTACTACGGCACCAATTCCAATTAAAAATGTCTGAATCGAGAAACCAAGTGTATTTTGTTCCTCTGGTAAATTATCCGCAACTAAAGCTCGGAAAGGTTCCATAGCCACATTAAATGAAGCATCCATCATCATCAAAATACCTGCTCCCACAATCATAGGAGGCAGATATCCCGCTAAAGCACCTGCATGCGGAAAAAATAAAAGCGCAGAGGCCGCCAGAATGGCACCCGTAAGAAAGAAAGGTTTACGACGTCCCAAACCATTCCAGGTACGATCCGAGTAAAAACCAATGATTGGTTGAATCAACATACCCGTTAGCGGAGCGGCCAACCAAAACCATGATAATTGTTCGACATCCGCGCCAAAACTTTGTAAGATCCGAGAGGCATTTCCGTTTTGTAAAGCAAAGCCAAATTGAATGCCTAAAAAGCCAACACTCATATTAAAAATCTGACCTAAGGATAAGCGTGGTTTTGTTAATTTTTTCATGGTTTATAAATTAAATATCAACGAGCTATTCGCCGGAATATAAATCTTGTTTCCTGTTAATCGAGGCGCATCCGAGGTACTCGGCGGTGTAAAATAGGTGTTTTTGGCTAATTTGGCTGATTTTACCTGCATCATATCTAGCGCTAATTGAGGTAATTGAATCGTAAACTCATGCCCTTGCTTTGCATCAAAATTTGTCACGATTAACAATTTTTCTTTGGCAGTATAGCGTAAATATGAATACACATGTTTGGCATCATACCCAGCATCCTGCGCATATTGTAAATCAAAAAAAGCGCCCTGCTGTATTGCATCCGAAGTATGTACCAGCTTAAATAACTGTTTGTAAAATTGATCAATCTCCTTCTCCGCCGCACTCAATAAGCCACCATCAAATTTCCCTCCGTTCATCCAACGCTGATGCGTCTCCACACGCCAGAAATCAAACATTGAACTTCGATCATCTGCTTCATTATATCCTTCAATCTCATTCGCTTTTTCACCAAACTCTTGTCCCATGTAAATCATTAATGGACCATCATGTAAAGTAGAAGTCACGACCATACCAGGAATAGTTGACCAAAAATTATTAGCTGCAAACGCAGGGGTATTTAATCGATGTTCATCATGATTCTCTAAAAACCGTAACATGTGTTTCGCAAAATCACCTGATTCATTTTGCCAAACCCGCGTTATGTCCGCTGTTGTTGCTTCTGGCTTTTCTTGCATCAAGCGACGAATCCCATCGTATAAACCCACTTTATCATATAAATAATCGAATCCCCCTTTAAAAATATAGTCTTTGTATAAGTTGGGTTGATAAATCTCAGCGATGAAAACCACTTGTTTATGTTTGTTTTTAATCTTCGGAATCGCATAAGACCAAAACTCAACGGGCACCATCTCCGCCATATCACATCGAAATCCATCTACACCTAAATCTGCCCAATAATTCAAAACTTGAACCATTTTTACCCATGTATCGGGAATAGGGTCAAAATGCGTTGTATTTCCATGCTGGAAATCTACCCCATAATTTAACTTCACTGTTTCAAACCAATCGTTAATCGAAGGCTGTGAATTAAATACATTATTTCCGGAAACCTTAGCTGGGATTTCCGTGTAAGGAATCGTTACTTGTACTGGAGGATGAACGCCCTCTGGCACTGAAAATTGAGTTCCTGGCAAATAATAGAAATTATTGTTGGCTGCAAATGAAACTTGATTGTTATCACGCGTACCAAAATCCTCAATACCCGCAGGCTTTTGATCGGAATGATATTGCCTTGCCAAGTGATTTGGCACAAAATCAATGACTAGTTTGATGCCGGTTTCATGGAAGCGGGCCAACATACCCTTGAACTCATCCATACGTTTCGCAGGGTTCTCGGCTAAAAAAGGATTCACATCATAGTAATCCTTGATGGCGAAAGGGGAGCCTGCCCGACCTTTCACAACAGATGGATGATCTAAGGGCGAACCAAATGCTGTCAAATCCTCCATGGTGGCATGTTCAATCAAACCCGTGGCATACACATGCGTAATACCTTTTGCTTTTAGGGCCTTTAATGCTTTCGTAGAAACATCCTTGAATTTAGTCACTCCATTTTGTTGGGCCGACCCATTACGAACCAAATTTGTATTAGTATTCCCCCACAGGTGAAACATCATTTGATACACAATAAATTTAGAGGAGGAATTCGTAGCGTTAGGCATAGTAGATTGGGAATTCAAATTAGGCGATAGGCCAAAGCAGGCCAAAAACAAAAATAAAAAACGGGTAAATCGTAGCATATCGTAAAATAAACAGCCTAGCACAGCAGAAATAGCTTTCTTGGCATAAGTAAATGTAATAATTTTGAACATTCAAATAAACAGATTTTCATAAAATATCACCCAAAATGACTTACAAGGCATGCCTATTTGATTTAGATGGCGTATTAGTTGACACAGCCATTTATCATTTTCAAGCGTGGAAAAACTTAGGTACTAAGTTTGGCTATGCGTTAACAGAAGAGCAAAATGAACAATTGAAGGGCGTATCACGCGTTGAGTCATTGAACCGAATTTTAACTTGGGCTAATTATTCCGCCACAGAGGATCAAAAATCAACTTGGTTAATTGAAAAGAATGAAAATTACTTGGACTTAATTTCGAATATGAATCCAAGTGAAATATTACCTGGTGTATTGGATTTCTTAAATCAAATCAAACAAGCAGGCTATAAAATCGCATTAGGTTCCGCCAGCAAGAATGCTGAAATCATTTTATCCAAAACGGGTCTTATTGAATGGTTTGATTTAATCATTGACGGAAATAAGGTCACGAAGAGTAAACCAGATCCTGAGGTATTCTTAAAAGGAGCAAGTGGTTTAGGTTTCTTACCTACCGAATGCATCGTTTTCGAAGATGCACAAGCCGGCGTAGAAGCTGCCAAAGCTGGAAATATGCGTGCTATTGGAATAGGAGATGTGGAGATGTTGCGTCAGGCCGACAAAGTAATTCCCAATTTTGTAGGCATTCAAGCATCCGAATTATTACAATTTTAAGAAACACACTAGCACAGAATTTACAAAAAGCGACATTCGTTTAATTTTGCACGGATTACCTAATAACCCTGAGTTTACATGAAACAATATTTAAAACTCGATGAATGGAAAATCATCGAAGACAAGTTTAATCCTGAGTTCAACGAAATAACAGAATCAATCTTTTCACTAGGAAACGGCCGCATGGGCCAGCGCGGTTCTTTTGAAGAAACATACACAGGGAAAACACTTCAAGGTAATTACGTAGCCGGTGTCTATTATCCGGACAAAACACGCGTAGGTTGGTGGAAAAATGGGTATCCCGAATATTTCGCTAAAGTACTTAATGCCGCCAATTGGAATGGCCTAGAAATTACCATTGACGGAGAAATAGTAGATCTACACACGAGTACAATAAATTCCTTCTACCGTGAATTAAACATGAAAGAAGGATTCATTTTACGCCAATGTGACATAACATTAGCTTCAGGAAAATCAATATCAATTGAATCCATTCGATTAAATAGCATGGCTGATGATGAATCAGGTGTTATTTCGTATCAAATAATCCCACTTAATTTTTCAGCCACAATCTCAATCAAAGCATTCGTTGACGGTGATATAAAAAATAAGGATTCGAACTACGATGAAAAATTTTGGGATGAAGTAAAAGTAGGTGCGAGTGATCATACTTCATTCGTTTGGTCCAAAACGAAGAAAACAGGATTCGAAGTTTTCACAGGTCAGAAAATTGAATTAGCTGTCAATGGACAAAAGCAAGCAATTACCGCAAAGACTGAAACGAAAGAAAAGTATAGTTCGTTAAGCTATTTAGTGCCAACAGCACAAGGTGAAAAATTAAGCATTACCAAATTTGCTGTCAACTTAAGTTCTGAAAATCACCCAGCTGCAACCTTAGAATCTCGTGGAATTGACTACCTAAACCGCATTTGCGCCAAAGGATTCGATACCATGAAAAAAGAACAAGCCGAAGCTTGGGAAGCGAAATGGGCGATTAATGATGTGATTATAAAAGGAGACGTGTCGGCCCAACAAGGCATCCGATTTAACATATTCCAGTTGAATCAAACATACACAGGAGCAGATGATCGCTTAAATATTGGTCCAAAAGGATTTACAGGCGAAAAATATGGTGGATCCACCTATTGGGACACAGAAGCTTATTGTATTCCGTTCTATTTAGCTACGGCACCTCAAAATGTATCCAAAAATCTATTAATCTACCGTTGGAAACAATTAGATCGTGCGATCGAAAACGCAGGAAAACTTGGTTTTAATCAAGGAGCGGCCTTATATCCAATGGTTACGATGAACGGGGAGGAATGCCATAATGAGTGGGAAATCACATTTGAAGAAATTCACCGAAATGGGGCTATCGCTTACGCAATCAAAGATTATGTAGATTACACAAACGACCGTAAGCATTTAGTTGACTATGGTTGGGAAGTATTAATTGGCATTTCACGTTTTTGGGCTCAGCGCGTCAACTGGTCAGAGAACCAACAAAAATATGTGATGTTAGGCGTAACGGGTCCCAATGAATATGAAAACAACGTAAACAACAACTGGTACACAAACTATTTTGCAGTTTGGTGCCTGAAATATACGTTGGATGTATTGCAGGAAATCAAATCAAATTACCCAGAAGCCGCCCCAGAGAAACTAGCCAAAACAAATTTCAGGCACGAGGAAATTGCTCAATTTGAACATATCATTCAAAACATGTACTTCCCGCGTGATGAACAAAAGGGGATATTCTTACAGCAAGATGGATTCTTGGATAAAGTAATTGCACCTGTAGATGCTATTCCATCGGGTCAAAGACCTATCAATCAAAACTGGTCGTGGGATCGCATTCTACGTTCTTGCTATATCAAGCAAGCTGATGTATTGCAAGGCATGTATTTCTTTGAGACTGATTTTAGCAAAGAAGAAATTGAGCGTAATTACAATTTCTATGAACCATTAACTGTTCATGAGTCATCATTGAGTCCATGTGTGCACAATATTCTAGCTGCAAAATTGGGTAAAGAAGACAAATCGTATGAATTCTATACGCGTGCTGCGCGTTTGGATTTAGATGATTACAACAATGATACCGAGGATGGTTGCCACATCACCAGTATGGCAGGTACCTGGATGTCCATTGTGAAAGGATTTGGTGGCATGATGCTAGTGAATGACCAGTTAAGTTTTAATCCATTCCTTCCAAGTCAATGGGAAGAATATGCATTTAAGATCAATTTTAGATCAAACCAACTGGCGATTAGGATACTGAAGAAAGGGGTTGAAATTGCCAACTTATCTGCTAATCCAATCACACTAATGGTCAAAGGTAGTTCGTATACGATACCTGGAGAAAGTACACAGGTAATCTAATCAAAAGGCCAAGAAGAAATTCTTGGCCTTTTGATTAAAACTAAGTCAATATTGCTATCCAAACAAAATAAGAAAATGTTGACAAAATTTACATGTTTTAAAGCCTTAAAAGTTACCATAAAGGCGACCTAAATGACGATTTAGAGGAATTAATCTTGATTTGTGACAATTTGGCATAAAGTGTCATGTTTGAATAGGGTGGCATTATCCTTGTGTAAAAGGGTGAAAATTAAATTAAATAATCATGGGAAAAATTATTGGAATTGACTTAGGTACCACCAACTCATGTGTGGCGGTTATGGAAGGGAATGAGGCTGTTGTTATCGCTAATTCAGAAGGTAGAAGAACGACACCCTCCATTGTAGCATTTTTAGAAAATGGAGAACGTAAAGTGGGTGATCCTGCCAAAAGACAAGCCATTACAAATCCTCAGACTACGATTTCATCTGTGAAGCGTTTCATGGGTAAAAAATATTCAGAAGTAAGTTCAGAGTTAAAAACAATCTCATATCAAGTTGAGCAAGGAAATAACGACACGCCTCGCGTGCGTATTGGTGATCGTTTGTATACTCCTCAAGAAATTTCAGCTCAAATTTTAACAAAGATGAAGCAAACGGCAGAGGACTATTTAGGTCAAACTGTTACGGAGGCTGTCATTACGGTTCCTGCCTATTTTAATGATGCAGAACGTCAAGCAACAAAAGAAGCTGGCCAAATCGCTGGTTTAGAAGTAAAACGTATCATCAATGAGCCTACAGCTGCTGCATTAGCTTATGGTGTAGACAAAGGTGGTAAGGATATGAAAATTGCCGTTTTTGACTTAGGTGGCGGTACTTTTGACGTGTCTGTGTTAGAATTAGGTGATGGTGTATTTGAAGTTAAATCAACTGATGGTGATACACATTTAGGTGGTGATGACTTTGATCAGGTAATTATCAACTGGTTGGCGGAAGAATTTATTTCGGATGAAAACATCGATTTGCGTAAAGATCCAATGGCTCTTCAGCGTTTGAAAGAAGCTGCAGAAAAAGCTAAAATCGAATTGAGTTCAAGTGCATCTACTGAAATCAACTTGCCGTACATCATGCCAGTTGACGGTATTCCAAAACATTTAGTTCGTTCATTGTCCAAAGCAAAATTTGAGCAATTAGCAGATAGTTTAATCCAACGTACCTTAGAGCCTTGTAAGCGAGCAATGAAAAATGCTGGTTATACAAATGCTGATATAGATGAAGTAATATTAGTAGGTGGATCGACTCGTATTCCGCGTATCCAAGAAGAAGTTGAGAAATTCTTTGGCAAGAAACCTTCTAAAGGAGTTAATCCAGATGAGGTTGTTGCGATTGGTGCTGCGATTCAAGGTGGTGTATTAACAGGAGAGGTGAAGGACGTTTTATTACTTGACGTTACTCCACTATCATTGGGAATCGAAACAATGGGTGGCGTGTTCACGAAATTGATTGAATCGAATACAACAATTCCGACAAAGAAATCTGAGACATTCTCGACGGCTGCGGATAACCAACCATCCGTAGAACTTAATGTTTTACAAGGTGAGCGTCCGATGGCGAAAGATAACCGTTCATTAGGCCGTTTCCACTTAGATGGTTTGCCACCAGCTCAACGAGGTGTACCTCAAATCGAAGTAACATTTGACATCGATGCGAATGGTATCCTTAACGTTTCTGCCAAAGATAAAGGAACTGGTAAAGAGCAAAAAATCCGTATCGAGGCATCTAGTGGTTTGACAGATGAGGATATCGAGAAAATGCGTAACGAGGCGAAAGCGAACGAAGCATCGGATAAATTAGAAAAAGAAAAGGTAGAAAAAATCAATCAAGCAGATGCGTTGATTTTCCAATCTGACAAGCAATTGAAGGAATACGGTGAGAAATTATCGGAAGGAAATAAAACGGCAATCGAAGGTGCATTAGCAGAATTGAGATTGGCACACGCTTCTCAAGATTTAGCGGGTATCGATGCTGGATTAGAGAAATTAAATACCGCTTGGACGGCAGCTTCGCAAGAAATGTATGCTGCAGGTGCAACAGAAGGAGGAGAAGGAGCACAACCTACAGATACTGCCGCTGATGGTGGCGCTGAAGATGTTGCCTTCGAAGAGGTTAAATAAACCACCTTCGCTAAAATCAAAAGCCCGATCCTACACAGATCGGGCTTTTTTTATGTCAAATACTTCTTACCTCTCACTTCTCACTTCTTACCTCTCACTTCTTACTTCTCACCTCTATTTAACAATTCCATCCCACAAACGCTTCCGCACTTGTAAAGACTCAATGGCGGCCTGTGTGGCTCTAGCCCATTTATCAGTATCATCACCACATAATTCCTCCATCATACGATAGGCTAATTGGCTATGATGGTCTCCATCTACTTCGATATGACGCTCTAAATAATAGACCAAGGTTTCAATTTTAGCCGGTGCATCTTGCTTTAATTGATCTACAATGAGTTGGAACATACCTGGAATCAAATCTTCACGACCAAAGGTAAAAATGGCAGCCACTTCCTCAATGGGTCTATTTTGTATCGATTCGAAGGTAAACGTTAGAAAGTCACGTACAGAATTAGGAATATCTAGTGAAGGCAATAAGGCTAGGATATCCGTAATAGATTGACACTTAGTCAATTCCTTTAAAGCTGGTAAAACATCTATACCTAATTCACGCATCGCGCGAACATATAATTCAAAATGACTCGTGTATTGACCATGTTGGTCTACATCCGACTCTTCGCCCAGGACAATTTCATTAATCAAAAAACGGACTTCAGGAGTTCCCTTAGGAACCCAAGGCTGATCAACTGAGGTTAGTTCTTTTTGAAGTTTCTTAACCAAAGACATAAAGTCCCAAACCGCAAACACATGATGCTGCATGAAATTGGCTAGTTCAGTAGGAGACTGAATGTAACTATTGATTGAATGTGTTAATAAAGCTTGTTGGTGCGGCTCAATCGCCTTTTTAAGTGCTACTAAGGAATTCATAAATGTATACTACCTTTTTTATGTTTTAATGATTGGCCATTACGACCATTTTTCACCGCTAAAATCTCAGATACAATCGAAATTGCAATCTCATCAGGACCTTCTGCGCCAATATCTAATCCAATTGGACTTGACAATAAATTAACTTGAAGCGTTGGAATTTGTTTTAAGATTCGATCCATTCGTTTATTCGGACCTAAAATACCCACATAAGACCACTTACCTGCCGCATACTGGTTGCTTAAAAATTCAACATCCCGATCAAAATCATGTGTCATCAAAACCAAGCAGTCCGTATTTCGTACGGGCAAATCATCATTCCAATCGTAACATGCTTGGACTGAATCACGAACGACTGGATTCATTTTTAGCTTATTGCCAACCCAGTGAATCTCCCAAGCCAATTGCTGACATAGTTGGATTAAACTGATGGCGTCAAATTGATTGCCAACAATCCAAATGCGCGTATTGGCTGGAATATTTTCAACAAAGATCTGTTTGGTTCCTTCCTGCGTAAATGATCCACTTGTATCTGCTACCGCCTGAATGGAAAAGATTGAACCTTCCCACGTACTCTGAAGCGTATGCGCCAGTCCTGAATCTAAACACATATTTAATTGCTCAGCAACTTGTTCTACATGATCTTGAATAGGATCTATGATAATTTCGATTAATCCCTGACAGCCCAATCCGATACCCAACTGAAATGGATCATCCTCTCGGGTATCATACGTAATGTTTTTAATGGTTTGTTGGCGCATCGCCAATTGCGCTTTCTTCAACAAATCACCTTCTAGACAACCACCACTAATTCCGCCCCACCAATTTCCATTTTCGTCAATGAGCATCCGAGCACCTGGTCGGCGATAAGCCGAACCTTCCACAAAAACCACGGTAGCTAAGGAAAATGATTCTCCTGAGTTTAACAAGCGCTTTAATTGGCCAAGAATTTGAATCAACTCTTTCATATTCAATTCAACTTTTGATGTAAATAGGAAATTAGAAAATCAACATCTTGTGAGGTCGTACCTAATCCCATGGAAATCCGCAAAGTGGCTAAAGCTTCTGCATCAGACAATCCAATCGATTTTAACACATGGGAAGGTAAATGCGTTTTGGCGTTACACGCAGCACCATTCGAGATGGCTACATTGGGGATACTTTGAAACAAGGTTTCCCAGTCAGTTTCAGGTAATGAAATGCTGAGTATATGAGGAACAGTAGATGCACGTGATACATTCAATTTCCAGTGCGCGGGAATAGCTTTCTCTATACGTGATTTGTACTCCGCTAATGTTTGTGCATGAGACAAGAATTCAGGAATCAGTTGAAAGGATGCTGCTAAACCTACAATTTGTGGGACGGCCAACGTACCACTACGTATTCCTCGTTCTTGATCACCACCGAATACCAATGGATGAATCTGAACTCCCGGTTGGACGATTAACGCACCTATACCTTTCGGCCCATAAACTTTATGTCCTGATACACTCATCAACTGAGGCAAATCCTTGCCTTGAAGGTCTATTTTTCCAATAGCCTGGGTAGCATCTGCATGAAATATAAGTTGATGAGCATCCGCTAATGCGCGTATTGCTTCATAATCTGTAATCGTACCCAATTCATTATTCACGAGCATGAGTGAAATTAAAACGGTATCAGATTGTATCGCAGACTTGACATCTTCCACATCGATCATACCAGCTTCATTGGGAGTAACATAGGTAACTGACCAACCGAGCGTCTCCATGTGTTGGCATACCGCCAAAACCGCCTTGTGCTCCAAGGTAGACGTAATCATATGACCCGGATTTCTCCCAGACAAAAAACCTTGAATACCTAAATTGTTGGATTCAGTCGCTCCAGAGGTAAATAAAATACTTGATGCAGGTAAATTGAAATACTTCGCGATGGATGCGCGCGACTTTTGAATTGCTTCTTCGGCTACCCAACCATAATAATGCTGATTAGAACCTGCATTACCGAAATCCTCCGTAAAATAGGGGAGCATATCGTTAAGCACCGCTGAATGAACAGGGGTGGTCGCGGCATAATCGAAATAGATGGGCTTTTGCAACGTTACCAGATTAGGCAACAAAGATAAGGGATAAAAAAAAAGTCCCGACTAAATCGGGACTTTTCATTTGGCTTACGCTAATTTCTTAACGACTGCTTTGAATGCTTCTGGGTGATTCATCGCTAAGTCAGCTAAAACTTTACGATTTAAAGTCATTCCAGATTTATTGTATTTGCCCATGAACGCAGAATAAGACATTCCTTCAGTGCGAACAGCTGCATTGATACGTTGGATCCAAAGTCCGCGAAAATCTCTTTTCTTAACTTTACGATCGCGGTATGCATATTGCAAACCTTTCTCTACTTTGTTTTTGGCTACAGTCCAAACGTTTTTACCGCGACCATAGAATCCTTTCGCTAACTTAAGGATTTTCTTTCTTCTAGCTCTTGAGGCTACGTGATTGACACTTCTTGGCATAATTTTTTGTTTTTTGAAATGAGGCGAATCTCTCGATTACTTTAGCCTACTTTCTGGTTTAACAATAACTGATTTTGTTGATTATAGACCTAGCATTAAGCTAACGCGATCCATATCAGCTGGTGAAACTAAAGTAGCGTGAACTAAATTACGCTTTTGTTTCGTTGTTTTTTTAGTAAGGATATGGCTATGAAAAGCGTGTTTACGCTTAATCTTACCAGTTCCCGTTACTTTGAAACGCTTCTTCGCTCCAGAGTTGGTTTTAATTTTTGGCATTCTTTAATTGATTAGACATGTAAAAATTGGAACGCAAAAGTAATAAAATTACCTCTACATTCCACGCATATTAAAAATTATTTCTTTGCTGCTTTTGGGGAAAAAATGATACTCATCCGTTTTCCTTCTAACTTCGGCATATCGTCAGGCTTGCCAATATCCTCAAGACCTTTGGCAAAATTCAATAACAACATTTCACCGCGTTCTTTAAAAACGATGGTACGACCTACGAAATGTACGTACGCCTTCACTTTAGCACCTTCTTTTAGGAAGTTAACCGCATGCTTTAACTTGAAGTTAAAATCATGCTCATCTGTATTCGGACCGAAACGGATTTCCTTGATGACTGTTTTAGTGGCATTAGCCTTAATTTCCTTCTGCTTTTTCTTTTGATCATACTTGAACTTCGCATAATCAATTACTTTACAAACAGGAGGTACAGCTTTAGGTGATATTTCAACCAAATCTAAATTTTGAGATTCTGCAATCTCTAAAGCCTTCGCGAACGGATAAACACCAATCTCGATATTCTCACCCACTAATCGAACCTCTTCAACACCACGAATCAACTGATTTATGCGGTAAGGTTCTTCTTCTCTTTTATTTCCTCTGTAATTGTTGTTGGGGCGTAAAGCCATAAATTATAATTTGTTAAAATAAAAATCACTTCGAAGCTAATTTAAAAACCCCATAATTGCAAACAAATGACACTCAAGGGCTTAAATTATCAATTATTCTAGTTGGAATACGACTGTTGGTTTATTTCCTCACCAGCCAATGCCATAAACGCATCCAAAGACATCATACCTAAATCTCCTTCACCTTTTTTACGAATGCTCACCATACCATCTGCTTGCTCTTTTTCACCCACGATGATCATAAATGGCACTTTTCCTACTTCCGCATCGCGAATCTTACGTCCCATCTTTTCATTCCGATGATCTACATAACCACGCAAATCTGCTTCTTGAAGACGCAAATAGATTTCATTGGCATAATCTTCATACTTCTCCGAAATAGGCAAGACTGCTAACTGATCTGGCGATAACCATAATGGGAAATTACCCGCCGTATTCTCAATCAAAATTGCAATAAATCGCTCTAATGAGCCAAAAGGTGCCCGGTGAATCATCACGGGACGGTGTTTCAAATTATCCGATCCCGTAAATTCCAATTCGAAACGCTGCGGCAATTGATAATCTACCTGAATCGTTCCGAGCTGCCATTTACGACCCAGCGCATCACGCACCATAAAGTCTAATTTAGGACCGTAAAATGCGGCTTCTCCATATTCTACCACAGTAGGCAATCCTTTTTCTTTGGCTGAACGAATAATCGCATTTTCTGCACGATCCCAATCCTCATCATTTCCAATGTATTTCTCCCGATTCTCACGATCGCGCAAGGAAACTTGAGCAGAATATTCCGTGAATCCCAACGCCTTAAATACATATAGTACCAGGTCAATTACCTTCATGAACTCTTCTTCTACTTGATCAGGCCGACAAAATATATGGGCATCATCTTGCGTAAATCCACGCACACGTGTTAATCCATGTAATTCACCCGATTGCTCATAGCGGTAAACCGTGCCAAACTCAGCTAAACGCAAAGGCAAATCCTTGTACGAACGTGGCTTCGTTTTATATATCTCGCAGTGATGCGGACAGTTCATTGGCTTCAACAAATACTCTTCACCCTCATCAGGCGTATGAATTGCTTGAAACGAATCCTTACCGTATTTGGCATAGTGACCAGAAGTCACATATAATTCTTTACTTCCAATATGTGGGGTTACGACAGGGGAGTAACCCGCGCGAACTTGTGCACGTTTCAAGAAATTCTCCAAACGCTCACGTAAAATAGTTCCTTTAGGTAACCACAATGGCAATCCCATGCCCACTTTCTCCGAAAACGCGAACAGTTCTAATTCCTTACCTAATTTTCGATGATCCCGACGCTTCGCTTCCTCCAATAAGAATAAATACTCCTCCAATTCCTTTGCCTTCGGAAACGTAATGGCATAAATACGTGTCATCTGCTTACGCTTTTCATCTCCACGCCAATACGCCCCAGCAACGCTTAATAACTTCACCGACTTAATAAATCCAGTCGACGGAATGTGCGGACCCCGACATAAATCTGTAAAGTTACCCTGGGTATAAAAAGTGATTTTACCATCCTCTAAACCTTCAAGCAACTCTAATTTATATTCATCATTCTTTTCCTTAAAATAAGCAATAGCATCCGATTTAGCCACCGATTTGCGCGCATAGCTACTTTTCTGACGCGCTAACTCCACCATCTTATCCTCAATCGCCTTAAAGTCATCTGAACCAAATTCCTGATCCCCTAAATCAATATCATAATAAAAACCATTCTCAATCGCTGGTCCAATACCAAATTTCGTCCCCGGATAAATTGCCTCAATTGCCTCAGCCATTAAGTGTGCTGATGAATGCCAAAACGTCTTTTTCCCTTCTGTATCATTCCAGGTCAACAATTGTAAAGCTACATCATGGGTTATTGCTGTATCAGCATCCACTACATCACCATCAATTTTGGCAGCTAATACATTGCGGGCTAATCCTTCAGATATGGACAATGCCACATCCATAGGAGTGATTCCTTGTTCAAACTCACGAACCTGACCGTCAGGAAAAGATATCTTAATCATAGAAAAAATTTTTGCAAAGGTACAAATTAAGCGGCAATCTTAACAGCGCTTAATCGCTTTTTTGTGCGGTTGAATCGACTATAATCGTGGTACTATCTAGGCGCTTACCCAGTAAACGATCACGCAATTGAATAAATCGCAAGTCAGAAACAAATTGCTTTTGCCCAGAATCTAACATAGCGATACTCTTTGATTTTTGGCCCATATTTAAATAAACTAGCGCTTGGCTAAAAAGCGCATCTCGATAGAGACCTGATTGAGTAGGAATTTGAGCTAAGTAAACAAGTGCTTGTTTGTTATTTCCCAACCGTGTGTAAAACTCTCCTAGCTCTAACATGATGGCTGGATTTTGCGGTAATTGGCGAAAAACATTTAAATAAACCTTTTCAGCGCGATCATATTGATGTAACTGAACCAAAAAGCGCCCCCAATTTAAGAGCAAATAGGGATCTAAAGGATATTTTTTCAACTCAGCCAAAATCAAATTTTGATAATTCAATTGGGACATTCGCGGCATGTGATACCTAAAAAATGCATCACTTAAATGGCTATGCGTAAGGTCTTTACGTTGAATGGTTTGCATGGCCCATAAACTATCTCCACGAACCATTTTTTGCAGATAAGACAGATATGGTTTTTCAGCCACTGCTACGCCCATACTTTCTGCTTGGCGTAAATAGGTAGCCGCAATTCGCTTCGAATGTGAGGCTAAATAAATTTCACTTAATGTCAAATACATCGCAGATGAATTATATCCCGATGACTCCAGCGCTTTTGCTTCTTCCAGTGCTTGCGTATACCAACCTAAATGACTCTTAATCTGAGCAGAAACCAACAAGTAATCAACATCGCCCGGACTCTTTGCTAACGCGCGCTTTATGTCATTTTCCGCGTGCAAATAATCACGCAAATCTAAATACGCTTTAGCTCGTAAAAAGTATAAATGAGCATCATCACTATCTCGCAAAAGTTGGGTGATGTAAGACACTACTAAACCAGGACGTTGTAGTTGGCTATACGCTGATTTGGGCGGAATAACTTCGCCTCGTTGATCTGCTGATGGACCACAAGCAAAAAGCCAAGAAGAACAAATAACGATTAAAAACCGATATCGAGTACCAACGGATACCATGCAAAGTTTTTTGTTTGTGGTAAATAAACTCCTCGGACGCCAAACTCAAACTCTTGAGAAAAACGCATCAAATGAACTTGAAATGACAAATCTACGCCGATTGATTGATAATCACGTGTTAGTGCCTGAGATTTCTGGACAACTTTTCCCTGGCCACCATCAGCAAACAAATCCATATTGATACGCTTCAAATAAAGCCATCTACCCACATTAAAATCTGTTGACGCAAGCGGAAACCGATAATCTAAACTATAACTAAACATCTGATCAAACGAGGCATAGCTAAATCCTCTCGGAAAATACAGATTACTGCCAAAACGGTAATTACCCTTGGATTCTTGTTGGTAACCAGTCCGAACACTAAATCCGTGATGCTTCAAAAACCCAGGGAAGAAGAGCTTCGATTGAATGGACCAAATTTCTGCCTGTAAAGATTGAGCAAAAGGCGTTGAGTTAAATCGGCCTACTACCTGAATACCCCATTTAGATTGTAAATCGCGATAAGTACGATTAAACAATTTTGAATAAGCAATCTGATAATTGACAGAAGTATAGGTCCCATTAAAGGCCTCTGAAATATATCGACGTTGCAAATCATAGCCCGCAACTTGGAGGAAGTCAACTTTCGATCCTATCTCAAGTGATTCCTGAAACACGGAACGGGTTAAATTGAATGGAATACGTACACCAAATGAATACTTGCTTTGCCGCCATTGATCAGAAACTAAGGCAAATTGATTATTCATCGCAGGTAGATTTAACTCCGTAAATCTATTTCCTGATTCATAATTGAAATCAATTACGGGGAAAAATCCCTGATAGGAAACACGCGCAAAAGAATTCGCCATGCGTTCATTCGCATTCCATTGATACCCAAAACTCGCCTGAAGGTTATTCAAAACATCTTTACTCACAATACCCATATCGATGGAATTACCTTGTGCGCCCACTAACGGCCCCCAAGCGTATGGATTAAATATTCTCCACTTGGAAAATGTAGTCGTGGGATAGGTTGCGATTGAATCTCCAGTATAAACTTTAGTGGCTATATCCAACTGAAAAGATTTCTTTGCCGCCGTATCACCTTCGACAACCGTGTAACCAGAAGCTGTATACTGTGCATATGTCAACTTATCACCTTGAGCAACCCCAAAATAAGCTCCGTATTTATCTGATGTTAGGACATTCACTTGATTCGATTTAGGATCCACTCGAACCACCTGATCAATGCCATCCACAGGAAGATTAAATAAGATATGTTGACCGGCTAGATAGGGGTGAGACCCGTTTAATGCACCTAATTGAACAGAATCACGTAAAATATTGTCTTTCCAATTCCAAACAACAATCGTTTTTGATTGACCCTTTTTGCGCACAAAAATAAAATCAGATTCACCCTGTAAACGCGGTTGAACAAACTGCTCACCAGGTTTAACAACTAACTGCGCAACCAACTCACGTGATTCACGATCAATAACCTGCAAAGAAGATGCGCCTGATAAACGGTAAACCAGCGCGCCTATGTACTTTGAATCTGCAGAAATACTTGGATTCGTTGCTTGGCCTAAAGAACCCCATTTGATTCGTTTACCTTGCAATAAATCATATAAGTAAAAAACCGTTTGGTTCTTTTGACCCCACCTTGGATGATACTGGTACTCTGACCAAACGACGAATTGTGACGAAGCCGCTAACATCGCATTATCAAAGTAAGGACCTAAATAAACGAGACGCCGCTCTTGTGAAGGCGTATGCAAGACCAACTGGGTATTGACATCAAATCCATTTTTTAACGCCACAAAAGAAGTGTCACTAACTGGTACAGGGTATAAATAATTCGTAAACCCAGGAGATTTGATTTTTTTCGCTTTCGCATTTGCTTGAAATCCCAAGCTTTCGCGCGAAAAAGCATCCACCGATTTACCCGTTAATTGTTTAACTGATCGGGAAAATGAGAAGGGGCTGGGTGCATTTAAAGTCTTTGACCATAATTGACCTATGACATCATGGCCATATTTCTCTTGCAAACGATACGTTAAATATTGGCCAAAAACATAATGATTGGGCACATATTCGCGGTAGGACCGACCCAACATTTTAGCATAGTTAGGTGCGCCATAGGTATCTAAATACGCACGAAGCGGCATTTGAAATTGCGGAATGACACTTCGACCAAAACCGGTAACCCGAGTCTCTGTTTCAACCGCATCTCCTTCCCACAGCCAATTAGGAATCATCAAGTTAGTATAAGCAGTCTGCCCATTACTGCCCCACAAATAATGAAGCCATTTAGAAATACCGGTGCGGCCTATTTCATTTTGATACATGTGACGCGACTCATGTACGGCCAATAAATTAATCCAATCATTGGTACCAATTAAGCTAGGATCCTGTGGCGGCATCATAAAATATTCTGCCCTAGGAGCCGCTAGAGAGACAAAACCATTCGAAAGCATCCCTTGGTTCTGTAAAACAACTTTCCAGGGATGTAAGGAAACACCCATACCTTGGCCAACTTGCGCAAGCGAACGATCTAATGAATTTGCCGTGACCTGAGCCAATGAATCTAAGCCTTCAGGGTAAATAATCTGCACAGGAAAACGCTGAAGTTTAAGTGTTCGATGTCGGACCGAAAATGGATTTTGATCTAAAATGGAATAGGTCGTCTGTGCCAAACTCAATTGGCCACAAACTAAAAGAATCAATAAGGTAAAATACCTTAGAACCATTTGAGAACTTGTTCGATAAGCCACTTCGTTTTCATTGTATATGGCGGATAAAAATACCGGAGTAAATTAGTCCGCTGAACTAAAACTGATTTGGCATGTGAAAATTCTAAGAACCCAAATTTACCACCCGACTTACCAATACCTGAATTATTTACGCCACCAAATGGCAATTCATCATGTCCAAACTGAATCAAGCAATCATTAATTAGACATGATCCTGACGATGTATTTTGTACAATAAAATCAGAGAAGACCTTATTTTGGCTAAAAACATATAAGGCTAACGGCTTTTCTTCTTGACTTAAATAACGCGTAATATCCGCTTCATGCTTAAATGTCATCACCGGTAGGATAGGACCAAAAATTTCCTCCTGCATGATTTGCATGTCATGAGTACAATTAATTAAAATGGTCGGACTGATAAAACAAGTAGTTTCATCAAATTCCGCACCCGTCAATACCTTAGCGCCTTGAAGGATCGCGTCATCCACCAATGATTTTATCCGAGCAAAATGACGTTTATTGACAATGCGAGCATAATCTTTACTACCTGCGATATCTTTACCCACACCGTAGAAGTTAGCAATCGTCTGTTCCAACGCTTGCAAGAATTGGAAATTGACTTTCTCGTGGATATATAGGTAATCAGGTGCAATGCATGTTTGTCCATTATTTAGGAATTTACCCCAAGCTATTTTTTGAGCCGAAGCAACGATATCAGCAGATTCATCTACGATCGCCGGAGATTTTCCACCTAATTCTAAAGTTACCGAGCAAAGGTGTTTGGCAGCAGCCTCCATTACTTTCTTTCCGATCATCGGGCTACCTGTGAAAAAAATATGATCAAATTTCTGCTCCAATAAATAACTGGCCACAGAAGCATCACCTTCAAATACAGCTACCTCAGAAGGGTCGAATAATGAGGTTATCATTTTCTTGATAAATGCTGACGTATGTTCACTTAATTCAGAGGGCTTTAAGATCACGGCATTACCCGCTGCAATCGCGTGAACTAAGGGATTAATGGCCAAATTGAATGGGTAATTCCAAGGAGCAATGATTAAACACATGCCTTTAGGCTCAAGCTGAATATGCCCTTGGGTTCCTAATAACATTAACGGCGTACCTACTTTCTGAGGTTTCATCCAAGATTTAACATGCTTAATCATGTAATTAATCTCTTTTTTAACACCCAACAATTCAGCTATAATTACCTCTGAACTCGGCTTTTTAAAGTCGGCATACAACGCATCAAACAAATCTTGTTTGTGTGCCAACATATATGTCTCGATTGAACGAAGTTTCTCGATACGTGAAGCAGCACTTGCATTCTTTAATCGCTGCAAAGAAGCCTTTTGTAAGGCATAGGTTTCATTAATTTGCTGTTCCATAGATAGGAATTAAATGGTAAACAATGTGCGTAATTTATCTTCAATCAAATCAAAATATCCTTTATTTCCGGAAGGTCTAAACCACGTATCACCAGCTACATACCATTTTCCATCTCCAGGATAAATAGCAAATTCCGTTTTAGGTTTCAATTCTTCAACACCCTTTTCAAAAACAAATTCACCGATAAACAAAACGGACATCAATTCTTGTAATCCTTTCCAATCATCCGTAAACCGTAACGTCTCATGACCGTCTTTGGAATACCTAAAGCTCAAATCAAAAAAGGACAATTCTCCTTCTATACGTACCCACATGCCATCTTCATCTGCAAATTGAAATCCTAAATAAAGCGGCATTTCTTTACCTGCCGTCTCTAGAATCGCTTGCATAAACTCCTGAATCAGCGTATCATCTAATTCCAATATAACGGGTAATGCTGTAGTTGTATCCGCTGCTTCCAACGTAATAAATGGTTCCTCATCACGTGGATTACATGAACCAGACTTGAACATACGGAAGGAATCTTCCAGGCGATTACGCCAAGCAATTGGTAAGGAACCTGTCCATTCAAAGCGATCCTCAATATTTAATCCCTCTGCTAGCAATTCCTCTCGGGAAAAGTCATCGCGGTCAATATATTGAATCGTGCATTTGACTGTAGGCGTATCCGTTAGAAAGGAATCAAATTCAAAAGCTGCCTCTAAATGATAGGGCGGAGGTACATTGTTAGGACTCTCATAGAACAACTGAAACTTCTTTTCTAATTTGGCTGGATTCATTTTTGCGCATTAAGGTACAAAGCTACGGATTTAAGTCGGTCCATTTTACCTGAACCCGTAGTTTCAAATTTAGAAAGATAAATCACCTCCTTAGGAATTTCCCATGATTCAAGCGAAGGTATTCGTAAACTATGCTCATCTATGACCGTTGGCCCCTCCATAAATAAAACTGCTTTCTGGCCCAAAGCGTCATCAGGCAAACTTCCTACAAAAAATGAACGATCTGGTAACAGATACCCAAGCGCTGTTTCAACTTTTTCAGCTTGAATTTTACGCCCTGCGGAGTTAATGACACGGTCTACACGTCCGAGTAGGCTAAAATGCGCATCATCTATTTGCTCAATAATATCATTCGTTTGTACCCATTGCTGCGATGTAACATCTGATTTAATGGACACACACCCATTTTCACCCACTTGATGTGTCACACCTGGTAGCCAACTAAATTGAGCGGAATAAGTGGGACTAAGCTGTTGAAACGCCACATGAGAAACGGTCTCAGTCATTCCATACGTCAAAAAAATAGGAAACTTAAATTCCGTAGTTTGGTCTACAAGTGATGGACTTAAACCTGAACCTCCCAAAAGCACGCCTTTGGCATTGGAAAAAAAAGCAGCTAAATCTAGGTTATCTTTCAACATGGCATGCCATTGATTTGGCACAAATGAGGCTAATTGGATAGATAACGGAGATATTCCTTGCAATGGATTGACGGACGGCTCCAATAAAACAAGCGATAAATCTAATTCCAGCGCTCGTACGAGTACCATGGCTCCGGCGATGTAATGAACAGGCAGGCAAAGCAAAGCCACATCTTTGGGATTTAAATGAAGCCAATCTCCAGTCAAGCGGGCAGAAGCAATCATAGCTTCTCTTGGAATCAGAATGGGTTTGGGTGAACCTGTAGAACCAGATGTCATGAACTCAAAATGCGTCACTCCAGCTTTCCACTTTTGACAAAAGTCAAACACCTGTCTTTCGAAATCAGAGGCAGGTGTAGGGTAATCTGGAGCAAGCGGGGAGAAAAGAAGCATAATTCAATAAATCATTCCAAAAATAGCCAAACATTCTCTAATTTCGTGAGTTAAATAAAGGTTAATCAGTTTAACCTTGTGTACATGAGCGAAGATCCATTTGTAAATCCCATTAATCCTGATAAAGTTGCCCAAAATCCGGGCTTGTTGCCCTACGCGCACACAGCGGGTGGCGCCGTCATCAAACCGGAAGACACAGGCAAAACGAAAGGAAGATCCATCCTGGCGATGCGTCAGCAGACGGATCGACAAATGAATCAATTATACGAGCAGATGGAGGTTTTGGCAAAGCAAGCCAAAATGATTGCTGATCGAAAAGAAATTTCAGAGCGTATTTACGACGCTGCCATGGGTTTCGAACCCATCATTAGTGAAACTTACTATATGTACGAAAAGGAGGATGGAAGTGACTTACTTTCATTAGTTGCCCCGCACGAATGGGGCCGTTCCTTTAAATATAGCCGCTATTTAGCCAAAGTGATTTTACTCGCAGACCATACGTGGGATGTAACTTATAACGAAGAACCGACCAAACATGATGATTTCTAATTTTCCATGGAAACCAATTAAGGAGTACAAAGAAATTTTGTTCCAACAATACAATGGGATTGCTAAAATTTCCATCAATCGTCCGCACAAACACAACGCCTTCACACCATTGACGGTTCAAGAGATGTCGGAGGCCATGGAAATGGCTAGACAAGATACCTCTGTTGGCATAATTATATTGACAGGAGAAGGCGGAAAAGCCTTTTGTTCGGGTGGAGATCAAAGTGTCCGTGGAGATGGGGGATATGTAGGAGAAGATTATGTACCTCGATTAAATGTCCTAGATTTACAACGTCAAATTCGTACCATTCCTAAGCCTGTTGTGGCCATGGTGGCAGGTTGGGCTATCGGAGGTGGACATGTATTGCATGTGATTTGTGATTTATCTATTGCTGCTGAAAATGCCCGTTTCGGCCAAACAGGTCCTAATGTAGGTTCATTCGATGGTGGATTTGGCGCTTCATATTTAGCACGTGTGGTCGGACAGAAAAAGGCCCGTGAAATTTGGTTTCTGTGCGATCAATATGATGCACAAGATGCATTGCAAATGGGATTGGTCAATAAAGTTGTTCCCTTAGAGGAGTTGGAAAATACGACCGTTGCTTGGTGTGAAAAAATATTAGAAAAAAGCCCTTTAGCACTTCGCATGTTAAAATCAGCCTTCAATGCTGAATTAGATGGTCAAGCAGGTATTCAAGAATTAGCTGGAAATGCGACGTTATTGTATTATTTATCTGATGAAGCCAAAGAAGGTAAAAATGCATTTTTAGAAAAACGCAAACCTGATTTTTCAAAATTCCCTAAATTCCCATAAAGATGAATTATTGGTTAGTTAAATCAGAACCATTCAAATATTCTTGGGATGATTTCGTTAAAGAAGGGAAATCTGTTTGGGATGGGGTGCGTAATTACCAGGCACGAAATAACCTCAAAGCCATGCAAAAGGGTGATTGGGTGTTATTTTACCACTCGAACGAAGGTATGGAAGTAGTAGGTTTGGCGGAAATTTCAAAAGAATTTTTCCAAGATCCCACCACAGAAGACCCTCGATGGGTAGTTGTCGAATTAAAACCAATTAAAAAATTAGCCAAGACGGTAACATTAAAGACCATGAAATCCGATGAGAGGTTAAGTAATTTGGCATTAATTAAACAATCGCGTTTATCCGTTACACCCGTTTTAAAAGCAGAATTTGACATTATTTTAAGCCTAGCCGAATAAATTATGAAAAGGTTAATCTTGCTTTTATTGATTTTTTGTGGCCAATTAAGTTTGGCTCAGCGAATCGAAATTCCCCAATTAAACAGCAATGTTGATAATTTTACAATTCCTATCGGGGAACAAGGAGTGGTACTCCTAAGTCAATTAAATAATCAAGATTTTAACATTCGAAAATTAAATACGAACCTTGAGCAAACTTGGTCCGCGAATGCAGCTGTTGAAGCTTCACAAGATTATGTGACACACAGTTACGATGGCAAAAATTTATTTTTACTCTTCAGTCGCTTTAAAAGCAATTCATACATCATTTTTCGCGTCAATACGTTAAGCGGGAAAATTGAAAAATTCCAAATTATATCCGTTGACCGAATTGAAATATCCAATTTCAAAGCATTCAATGCCTCTTTATTCATCGGCGGTGTCGTAAATAGCCAAGCGGTCATTCTATTTACTAATCTGAACGAAAAGAAAACACGCATTCTTCCGTCAGTTGTTAAGGGAGAAGCTGAAATTCAATCCATGGACTTGGATACGGCATTCCAGCAGGTAAATGTCACCTATTCAGTTGGCAAAAAAGCAAAGGATTATCAATTGTTGATTCGCTCATTTGATGAAGACGGGAATCTATTGGGATCGGTTCAGATGAAGCCAACCGAGGAATTTGCCATGATGAATGGAAAATTAAGCCAAATGAATGATTCATTGCAAATCGTTGTGGGCACCTACGGTCACAAAAACACGATTGGATCATCCAAAGGACCTAGTTCACAAGGATTCTATTTTCAGTCATTCATCGATGGGGAATTACAGCACACGAATTTTCAATCATTCACCAAATTCACCAATTTCTTTGAGTTCTTAAGTCCAAAACAACAAGAACGTCAGGCGAAAAAAATCAAAGAA
Source organism: uncultured Cytophagaceae bacterium (assembly GCA_903898715.1). Lineage (GTDB taxonomy): Bacteria > Bacteroidota > Bacteroidia > Cytophagales > Spirosomataceae > Aquirufa > Aquirufa avitistagni. Next base: position 64,287 of record CAIUGL010000121.1, on the reverse strand, counting down.
AAAGCAGCCAAAGGCGAAGAACTACGTTTGGATTACCGCTTGTTGATGCATGAGGTCATTCGAAAAGGTGATCATTACATTGTTGTGGCTGAATCATTTTACCCAGATTACAAATACAATAATATGGGCCTTTATGGACCGGGAATGCTAAATATGGGAGGATTCAATAATTTCTATTCCCCATGGAGCATGTTGTATAATCCGTACCGCTGGGGATATGGTTACTATGGATTATACTCGCCATTTTCGAGTTACTACAGTCCCTGGGGATATCGAGGGTACAACTTTTATGGCAGTAATCAGCAGTTTGACGGATGGGTGTATACGCATGCAATTGTCGCTGAATTAGATGAAAATGGACATGTGCTTTGGGATCATTCCATTCCATTAAATGACACCAAAGAAGAGAAATTAACGCAAAAAATAAAAACCTCAGTTGTGGGTGATCAAGTCACACTTTCATATAGTAAGGATAACCAAATCATCAGTAAAATAATTAGTCAGTCCGGAACCGTGGAACAAGAGCGGATCATCAATATTGAGACTGAAAATGAGGCAGACCGGGTACGAAAATCATCCAAAGTAGATCTTAATTACTGGTACGGTCCTTATTTCATTGCCCATGGTACGCAATCCATCAATAATAATGAAGATGGAAAAAGAGACGTATTTTTTATCAACAAGATTCAATTCAATCCCTAAATTTTGGAAAACAAACAAGCCGCTATTGCCATCGAAACGCCCGAATTTTGGGGTAAAAGTTATGAGTTAATTGATTCAGGTAATTTTGAAAAGCTTGAGCAGTTTGGAGATTTTTGTGTGAGAAGACCTGAACCTCAGGCACTTTGGACGAAATCATTATCTGAAGAATTCTGGACAGTCAAGGCAAATGCACATTTCAAAAAGGAAAAAGGGAGTACAGAACGAGGTGTATGGGATATCAAAAAAGGAGTACCGGATAAATGGTTTATTCCCTACACATCTAAAAATCTTAATTTAAACTTTAAAATAAGTCTTTCATCCTTCAAGCATGTTGGTTTATTTCCTGAGCAAGCATCGAATTGGGAATTCTTAGCCAAGCATATTCCATTGCTCAAGACTCCCAAACCCAAGTTATTGAATCTATTCGCGTATACGGGCGGGGCGAGTTTGGTATGCCGACAAATGGGTGCGGATGTAACGCACGTAGATTCAGTTAAACCCGTTTTGTCTTGGGCTCGTGAGAACATGGAGGTTTCTAAGCTTGATTCGATTCGTTGGATGGCGGAAGATGCTTTAAAATTTGTTAAGCGTGAAGCTCGGAGAGGTAATTTTTACCAAGGTGTCTTGTTAGATCCACCGGCTTATGGTCGTGGTCCAGATGGAGAAAAGTGGGTATTAGAAGAGCAAATAGATGATTTATTGCGCTCCGTTAAAGAGATTTTAGATCCCAAAGAGCATATTTTGCTCACAAACGTGTATTCATTAGGTTTCTCTACGCTTGTAGTTGAAAATCTGGTCAATGGAATATTTAATGTCCCTTCATCTGCGGAGTCAGGTGAATTGTACTTAAATGACCAATACGACAAAAAACTCCCATTGGGAGTTTTCCATCGGTATTTATATCAGTCTTAGTTTTTCGGATAAATGACTCCTTTTGCAGCTAGGAGTGTGTTTTTCATAAGGGAAACAATAGTCATCGGACCAACGCCCTTAGGTACAGGTGTCAAATAAGAACAGATTGGGAAGACCGAATCAAAATCCACATCGCCTTTCAAAGCAAAGCCTGATTTTTTGCTAGCATCTTCAACGCGCGTCAAACCTACGTCAATAACCACGGCGCCCGGTTTAACATGTGCAGCAGTGATAAACTCTGGCTTACCTAATGCCGCAATCAATATATCTGCTTGTTGGCACATCGCCTCCAAATTAGGTGTCCGTGAATGCGTTAACGTCACTGTACAGTTTCCTTGCGGATGATTACGTTGCATTAGGATGGACATGGGTAAACCGACGATTTGGCTACGGCCAACTACCACACAGTGTTTACCTGCTGTTTCAATGTTGTAATAGGCCAATAAATCCAAAACTCCTTGCGGAGTAGCCGAAATATAGGCTGGTAAACCCTTAGCCATTCGACCGATGTTAATTGGATGAAAACCATCCACATCTTTTGACGGGTGGATCGTTTCCATGACACGATCTGGGTTAATATGATTGGGCAATGGCAACTGAACAATTAAACCGTCCATTTCTGGATTATCATTTACCTCCTGTACAGCTTTTAATAATTCTGCTTCTGTGATTGTCGGCTCAAAACGCAATAGGGTAGATGCAAAACCCAATTCACCACATGACTTTACTTTGTTTGCCACGTAGGTCTCAGATGCTCCGTTATCACCCACTAAAATCGCTACTAAATGTGGTGCACGTTTCCCAGCTGATACTAACGCGTTAACTTCTTCTGCAATGGCCGATTTCATGGATTCGGCAACCATTTTACCATCAATAATCTGGCTCATAGCTACTTATTTTTTTCTAGTCGTCTTTTTAGGAGCAGGGGCTGCATCACCCAAGGCTATGCAATCTTCAAGCGTTAAGGAAGCTGGATCTTGGTCTTTTGGAATTTTCACATTGCGCTTCCCAATTTGGATATAAGGACCATACATACCATTAACCACCTTAATTGCCGCATTTTCAGGGAATTCTTTGATGAATTTGTTGGCTTCCGCATTACGTTTAGCCAAAATCAATTCAATCGCACGTTCCTGAGTTAAAGAAGCTAAATTATCTGTCTTTCCTAAAGAGACGTATTTTCCGTTATGTTTAACATAAGGTCCAAAACGACCTTTTCCTGTTTCAATTAATTGATCTTCAAAATAACCTAAACCGGCAGATTCAGCTGCAACTTGTGCGGCTTTCATAACCAAAACAGCTTGGTCTAATTCGATCGTGAATGGATCATTTGGCTCAGGCAGACTGATAAACTTACCATCAAACTTAATATAAGGTCCTAATTTCCCAGCACCAATGACCACCGGTTTATCCTCTAAAATACCAATTTCACGAGGTAGTTTTGGTCGGGCCAACAATGCAATGGCTTGTTCTAAACTTAATGTAGCGATAGATTGATTCTTAGCTAGGTTAGCGAAAACGGGTTTATCTTCTTCTCCAGATTCGCCCAATTGGACGAATGGTCCAAACTTCCCTAAACGAACGGAAATCTTTTTACCTGATTCTGGATCCACGCCTAATTCGCGGCCACCGCCTACGGAACTACGGGAAATGGATTTACTATCTTCTATTGTTTTGTGAAAAGAACCATAGAAATCCTTCATCAGTTTCACCCAAGGTAATTTACCTTTGGCAATGTTGTCGAATTCATCTTCCATTTCAGCTGTAAATGTAAAATCGACAACATCCTGGAAATTCTCTACTAGAAAATCAGTGACTAACGTACCGATGTGCGTCGGGAAAAGCTTGGCTTTTTCAGTCCCTACAATCTCAGTCGCATTGACGCCTGAAATCTCATCATCTTTTAACGTCCATGTTTGAAATGCACGCTCACGACCAGCACGATCTTCTTTTTCAACATAGGCACGCTTAATGATCGTCGAGATAGTAGGAGCGTAGGTAGACGGTCGGCCTATACCTTTCTCTTCCAACGCTTTCACTAAACTAGCTTCTGTATAGCGTGGCGCAGGACGCGTGAAACGCTCTTGTGCTTTTAATTCATCTAAAGCTAAAACTTGACCAATAGCTAATGGAGGCAACATATCTTTATTTTCCTCATCATCGTCATCGTCTTTACCTTCTAAATATGCCTTCAGGAAACCTTCAAAAGCAATAACTTCACCTTGGGCCACCAAAATTTCGGAGGCCGTTGATATTTCAATTTGCGCGGTCGTACGCTCTAAAAGCGCATCAGCCATTTGTGAAGCAATGGCGCGCTTCCAAATTAACTCATATAATTTACGTTCCCGAGAATCTCCGCCTAAGGTACTTAATGCAAAATCCGTTGGCCGAATAGCCTCGTGAGCTTCTTGTGCACTATCCGATTTAGTTTTAAACTGCCTCGCATGATGAAACTTTTCGCCATAAGCGTTTTCAATCGCTACTTTCGCTTTATCGCGTGCTTCTTGAGATAACATGGTTGAGTCCGTACGCATGTACGATATTCGACCCGATTCGTATAGTTTCTGTGCAATAGACATCGTTGTCGCTACCGCGTAGCCTAGCTTACGCGAGGCTTCTTGTTGGAGCGTGGATGTAGTAAACGGAGGAGCCGGTGTTTTCTTCGCTGGTTTAGTCTCTAAACTCTTAATAGAGAATTGCGCGCCCACACACTTTTTGAGGAATTCCAATGCTTCTCCTTCTGTAGCAAAAGCCTTAGAAAGTTCCGCCTTTAATACTTTTTTACCTGGTAGGTCAAACAGGGCAGCTACCTTAAAGGAAGCAGCCGCTTCATGTTTTTCTATTTCACGTTCGCGATCTACGATTAATCGTACGGCAACTGATTGAACTCGACCTGCAGATAGTCCTTTTTGAACTTTAGACCACAAAACGGGTGATAATTCAAACCCAATTAAACGGTCCATAATCCGACGCGCTTGTTGGGCATTTACTAAATCCATGTCAATTTCACGTGGTTGCTCAATTGCTTTTAGGATCGCAGTTTTTGTGATTTCACGAAAAACAATTCGTTTCGTATTGTCTTTTAAATTCAACGCTTCTTTTAAGTGCCATGAAATGGCTTCTCCCTCACGGTCGTCGTCCGTTGCTAGCCAAACTTCATCAGATGATTTAGCTAAACTTTTTAACTCTGAAATCACTTTCGTTTTATCTGGAGATACAACGTATGTAGGATGAAAATCGTGTTCAATATCGATGGCTTTATCACCTTTGGTAGGTAAATCCCGCACATGACCGAAGGAAGATTTGACGATGAAATCTTTACCCAAATAACCTTCTATCGTTTTTGCTTTAGCAGGGGACTCAACAATGACCAAATTTTTTGCCATTAGATATAATTTACAAGTTGAATTTTAGAAAAGATTTCAAATATAGAACCTTAAAATGTATTTGTACACAATTCGAGCGAAAGCACTAAAAAAAAACGCTAAAATTATATTTTGGATGACTATTTGGGCGAATTGCTCCTTTAACAAAAACGAAAATGACCAAAAAATAGGCTTCATATCCATCAGATTGCCTATTGAATAAAATGCAGCGCGGGAGAAAATCCGAAAAAAGATAATTATTTTAATAAAAAATAAAACTAAGCAAATCAGGTAGTCAAAATTGGCAATTTTGCTTTGAAACTATTAATTTTGCGAGCAATTTCTTATATAAAAACTATTAACATGGCCTTTGACATTGAAATGATTAAAGCTGTTTACGATAAAATGCCTGCTCGCATTGCTGCAGCACGTGCTTTAACGGGAAAGCCGCTTACGTTAACTGAAAAAATCCTATACAGCCATCTTTGGGAAGGAACTCCTTCTACGGCACATGAACGTGGTAATTCCTATGTAGATTTTGCTCCAGATCGAGTTGCTATGCAAGATGCGACTGCTCAAATGGCTTTATTGCAATTTATGCAGGCTGGTCGGCCTCAAGTAGCAGTTCCGTCAACGGTTCATTGCGATCACTTAATTGAAGCTAAAGTTGCTTCAAAAACGGATTTAGCTGTTGCAGTAGATAAAAATAAAGAAGTTTACGATTTCTTGTCATCGGTTTCTGACAAATACGGTATTGGTTTCTGGAAGCCAGGTGCGGGTATTATTCACCAAGTAGTATTGGAGAATTACGCGTTCCCAGGTGGAATGATGATTGGTACAGATTCACATACAGTAAATGCAGGTGGTTTGGGTATGATCGCGATCGGTGTGGGTGGAGCAGATGCATGTGATGTGATGGCTGGTTTAGCTTGGGAGTTGAAATTCCCGAAATTAATCGGTGTTAAATTAACAGGTAAATTAAACGGCTGGACTGCTCCAAAAGACGTAATCTTAAAGGTAGCTGGTATTTTAACCGTTAAAGGTGGTACAGGCTGTGTAGTTGAATACTTCGGCGAAGGCGCTACTTCGATGTCATGTACAGGTAAAGGTACCATCTGTAACATGGGAGCTGAAATCGGCGCAACCACATCTACTTTTGGATATGATGATTCGATGGCACGTTATTTACAGTCCACAGGTCGTGCGGATGTTGCTGCGATGGCAGATCAAGTACGCGAGCATTTAACAGCTGATCCTGAGGTTTACGCAAACCCTGAAAAATATTTTGATCAAGTAATTGAGATCGATTTAGATACATTAGAACCACATTTGAATGGTCCTTTCACACCAGATTTGGCTACGCCAATTTCTAAAATGAAAGAAATGGCTGAGAAAAACGGTTGGCCTACGAAAGTGGAAGTTGGCCTAATCGGTTCATGTACCAACTCATCTTACGAAGATATCGCACGTGCTGCATCCTTAGCGAAGCAAGTGGCTGCCAAAGGATTAAAAACAAAAGCTCAATTCACGATCACACCAGGTTCTGAATTAGTACGTTATACAATCGAGCGTGACGGTTTCATTGATACGTTCAATACGATTGGTGCGACTGTATTCTCGAATGCTTGTGGACCATGTATTGGTCAATGGGCACGTCCAGGAGCTGAAAAAGGTGAGAAGAACACCATCGTTCACTCATTCAACAGAAATTTCGCGAAGCGTGCGGATGGTAATCCAAACACATTTGCATTTGTAGCATCACCAGAAATGGTTACTGCCTTAGCCATTGCGGGTGATTTAACGTTCAATCCATTAACGGATACGTTGACAAACGAAAAAGGAGAACAAGTTAAATTAGATGCTCCTTCAGGAGATGAATTGCCGAAATTAGGTTTTGCCGCAGAAGATGCAGGATATCAAGCTCCAGCTGCCGACGGTTCTGGTGTTCAGGTTAAAGTTTCGCCAACTTCAGATCGTTTACAATTATTAGATCCATTCGCTGCTTGGGAAGGAACTGATATTTCTGGTTTGAAATTATTGATTAAAGCCAAAGGAAAATGTACAACGGATCATATCTCCATGGCAGGTCCTTGGTTGAAATACCGCGGTCACTTAGATAATATTTCAAATAACATGTTGATTGGTGCTGTGAACTTCTTTAACGAGAAGACAGACAATGTAAAAAATCAATTAACAGGTGAATATGGTCCGGTACCGGCAACCCAACGGGCATATAAAGCGGCTGGTGTAGGTACAATTGTGGTAGGAGATACGAATTACGGTGAAGGATCTTCGCGTGAGCATGCGGCTATGGAACCACGTCACTTAGGTGTTCGTGCGGTATTAGTGAAGTCATTTGCTCGTATACATGAGACCAACTTGAAAAAACAAGGTATGCTTGCATTAACATTCACTAATGAAGCAGACTATGACAAGATTCAAGAAAACGACAGTATCAATATTGTTGGCCTAGGCTCATTTGCACCTGGAAAAACATTAACGATTGAATTAGTTCATGCGGACGGTTCAAAAGATAGCTTTGCTGTGAATCACACGTACAATGAACAACAGATTGAATGGTTCAAAGCAGGTGGTGCATTGAATATTATTCGTGCTTCTGTAAAATAGATTTGATATAAGGCGCAGAATTACTAATTTTGCGCCTTAATTTTTATAATTAAGCCCTTTTTTAACACACACATGGCAGCGATTAACGCAGTTAAAATATTTTCTGGATCAGCATCGAATTATTTGGCAAAGGATATTGCCAAATATTATGGTAAAGATTTAGGAGCAGTAACGACTTTAAAATTCTCAGACGGTGAAATGTCACCGAGTTTTGATGAGTCTGTGCGTGGGTGTGATGTATTTATTATTCAGTCTACATTCCCAACGGCGGATAATTTAATGGAGTTATTACTGATGATTGATGCGGCTAGAAGAGCATCAGCACATTACGTAACGGCTGTTATTCCGTATTTTGGGTATTCACGTCAAGATCGTAAAGATCGTCCACGTGTAGGCATTGGGGCTAAATTGATTGGAAATTTGTTGACTGCCGCGGGTGCTGATCGTTTAATGACGATTGACTTACATGCTGGTCAAATTCAAGGATTCATGGATTTCCCTGTAGACCACTTAGAAGGCAATGCCATCTTTGTTCCTTATTTGAAATCATTGAATTTAGAAAATATCGTATTTGCTTCTCCAGACGTAGGAGGCGTGGTACGTACGCGTAACATGGCCAAATTCTTCAATGCGGAAATGGTTATTTGCGATAAGCACCGAAAACGTGCTAATGAAATTGCATCGATGCAATTAATTGGTGATGTCAAAGGCGCAGACGTCGTTCTTGTTGACGATTTAATTGACACCGGAGGTACTTTATGTAAAGCCGCTCAGTTAATCATGGATAAGGGGGCAAACTCAGTTCGCGCGGTGGTTACACACCCCGTATTATCAGGAAAAGCGTATGAAAATATCGATAATTCAGTTTTGACTGAATTATTGGTGACAGACACGATTCCACAAAAAAATACGTGCGACAAAATAAAGGTATTATCAGTAGCTGAACTTTTTGCTAAGGCTATTGGTCGTATCCGTGATCACGAATCTATCAGTTCATTATTTATTAAATATTAATTTTAACCGTTTTCAGGGGATAGCCCATGTGCGAAAGACTGGAAACACTAACAAAAACAAAATGAAAAAGTTAGAAATTGTAGGATACAAGAGATCTACATTAGGAACGAAAGGTTCTAAAGATTTACGTTTAGAAGCATTAGCTCCATGTGTTCTTTACGGTGGTAAAGAGCAAGTACACTTCGCTGTACCGATGATCCTTTTCCGCGAATTATTATATTCAGCAGATGTATACGAAGTAGAATTAAACATCGAAGGTGATATTCACCGTGCTATTTTGCAAGATGCCCAGTTCCACCCAGTAAACGAGATGATCTTACACGTTGACTTTTTAGAAATCGATTCTAAGAAGCCAATTAAAATTGAAGTACCTATCAAAATCGTAGGTAACTCTCCAGGTGTAATCAAAGGGGGTAAAATGGTGCAAAAATTACGTAAAGTATCTTTACGTGGATTAGTTGCTAACATTCCTGATTTTGTTACAGCTGATATTTCAGGTTTAGACTTAGGTCAAACTGTTAAAGTAAACAAGTTAGTAGTTGAAGGTTGTGAGATTTTAAATCCAATGTCCAACCCAGTAGCGACAATCGATATCCCAAGAGCATTAAGAGGTAAGTTAACTGCTTAATCTATTTAGGACAGAACGATAGATCAAAAAAGCCTGACAAATTTGTCAGGCTTTTTTATGTGCAATAAATAAAAAGGCCTCAATTGCTTGAGGCCTTTAAATAGAATTATTTCAGTTCTTAGCGTTTAGCCATCACCTTCACAATTGGAGCTTTCTCCAAGTGTGATGCATGACCTGCCGACTTACCTACGTGGATGTAAGGGGCAATCACTAAAGAAACAATAGACATCAATTTAATTAAGATGTTCATCGATGGACCTGACGTATCTTTGAATGGATCACCTACTGTATCACCCGTAACGGCTGCTTTGTGCGGCTCAGAACCTTTCTTAAATGTTTGACCATCAATTAACACGCCTTTCTCAAATGATTTCTTAGCGTTATCCCAAGCACCACCTGCGTTTGATTGGAAAATACCCATCAATACACCTGATACCGTAACACCAGCTAATAAACCGCCTAATACTTCTGGTCCCATGGTGAAGCCAACAAGTACTGGAACTGTTAATGCAATAGCTCCTGGTAAAATCATCTGACGAATGGAAGCTTCTGTAGAAATAGCTACACATTTTTCATATTCAGGTTTCGCTTTATATTCCATGATACCTGGAATTTCGCGGAACTGACGACGTACTTCATTCACCATTTCCATCGCCGCTTTACCAACCGCAGAAATACATAATGCAGAGAAAATAAATGGAATCATACCACCCACAAATAAACCAGCTAATACATCAGCCTTATAAATGTCAATCTGCGTAATTCCTGAGATACCTACGAATGCAGCAAAAAGAGCTAACGATGTTAAGGCAGCCGATGCAATCGCAAAACCTTTACCAGTAGCCGCTGTTGTATTTCCAACTGCATCTAAATTATCTGTACGCTCACGTACTTCAGAAGGTAATTGAGACATCTCAGCAATACCACCTGCGTTATCCGCAATTGGCCCAAACGCGTCAATAGCTAATTGCATAGCCGTTGTTGCCATCATACCTGCTGCAGCAATAGATACACCATAAATCCCAGCAAAGTGATAAGAAGCAATAATACCAGCTGCTAAAACCAAAATAGGTAATACCGTAGATTCCATACCTACAGCTAATCCACCAATAATGTTCGTTGCATGTCCTGTTCCAGATTTCTGAACAATTGAATCAACTGGACGCTTACCCATCGCTGTGTAGTACTCCGTAATGATTGACATCAAAGTACCTACGATCAAGCCTACGATAATTGCATAAAATACATCCATCGAAGAGAATGTAGTTCCACGTAATGTTAAGCTCTCAGGTAAGATGTTTGTAACCAAGAAGTATGAAGTAACAAACGTAATAGCGATAGAAGCATAATTTCCTACGTTCAAAGCATTTTGAACTGAATCCGTTTCCTTAGAAATACGTACAAAAAAGGTAGATACTAAAGAAGCTAGTAAACCCACACCCGCAATTAACATAGGTAATAAAACAGGAGAGAAGCCACCATAGTTGTCAGAAACCTCAATTTCTTGTCCTAATACCATCGTAGCCAAAATTGTCGCAACATATGAACCAAATAAATCGGCACCCATACCAGCCACATCACCTACGTTATCGCCAACGTTATCAGCAATAGTTGCAGGATTACGCACATCATCTTCAGGGATACCTGCTTCTACTTTACCTACTAAGTCGGCACCCACATCAGCGGCTTTCGTATAAATACCACCACCCACACGTGCAAACAAGGCAATTGACTCAGCACCTAATGAGAAACCAGCTAATACTTCGATTGCCGTTTTCATTTCCACAGATGTCAATGCTTGACCTTGTGCGAAAATTTGATAGAAAGCGATGAATAAACCACCTAAACCTAAAATAGCTAAACCAGCCACACCCATACCCATGACAGAACCACCGGTAAAAGAAACATTTAATGCTTTGGCTAATGACGTACGTGCAGCTTCTGCCGTTCTAACATTTGCCTTTGTGGCAACAATCATACCGATGTATCCTGCAGTTGCAGAGAAAATTGCACCAATTAAAAATGCAACGGCGATTAAAGGTGAAGAGTGAATTGGATTTTCTGGAGTACCTTCTTGAGAACCTAACCACGCGAGTAATAAGGCTGTAGGAATAGCAAAATAAGTTAATATTTTCCATTCTGCCTTTAAAAATGCAATGGCTCCATCCGCTATGTAACCGGATAACTCCTGCATTTTTTCATTCCCGGCATCTTGCTTGGACACCCAACTAAATTTCCATGCTGTGTAAAGCAATCCCACCAAACCAAAAGCAGGAACTAAGTAAACAATTTGATTCATAAAGTTTAATTTAGATTATATCAAAAAAATTTAGCACAATTTAGGTAAAAAGGTGCAAATAAACAATTAGAATGGCAATCTGACTAGAACTTTCCATTTTTCAGGGACGACATTCCCCATCGGGTAGACCAAATCAATACCAAAAATTCTTCCAATACCAGAAAGACCATAAGTAAGCTCTTGGTAATGAATGGTTTGAGCATTCATAGAAGTCTGAAGATAAGAGTAACCTACTTTTTCTTTCAGGCCATATAGTGAGAGAAAGGCATTTTGAGTAAAGATAAATTTTCTAGGCTCCCATGATAAAAAGGCCTTAAAATGACCTCCAGGATTTGAAAGCGCATAATAGGGCAGGGCTAAAAAGCTATTCTCACCATTGGAAATATTAATCTCATTTCCTTTAAAATGTTGGTAATCTAAAATCAAAGAAGGTTTCTGAATAAAGTGAGCAGCTGTAAGACGGTAGTTAAATTCTCCCCAATTAGCTAAAGATATCGACTGAGAAACTTGAAAAGATACTTTTGAAAATGGATTATCCCCTAAAGCCTGTTCGTAACCACCTGAAATGGTAGGTCCTACTTCGTTCGATAATCTCCGAGAACCATTATAACGTCTCCACGTAGCAAATGGTTGATAACGTACAAATACGTACGCATAAGCCTGCTTACTTGTCACAAAAGGTAATCCATTGGATGCAAAACGGCGTTCCTTAAAGAATAAACCATGCTCCTCCGCATTTACTAAACTAGTTCGAGACCTTAATTCCAAATCCGTACTTACTCTCCATTTAGCATTCAATTGTAATGCATAAGAGCCTTTAATAAAGTCCTTCTGATATAGCCTCAAAAAATTCTGTGATAAGAATAAGGCATAGTATCGATTAATATTGGCGGAAATAGGCTCTGTCGCATTGATTTGCTCCATGGTGGAACCACCAGAAAGACTAAACCGTTGTCGATTCTCATCCCAATTACGTACGAAACGTACAGATCCATTCAACGCTTTTCTAGAAAAAGCATAACGAATATCAAATCCAGTTTCCCAGTAATCAGATAATTTATTGGTAAACCGATAATCTAACCCACGACCTAGATGGTATCCATCAACCGCATTAAATCCAGACTGAATCCCACTCAATGTCAAACGAGCTCCTAATCCTTTCTGACCATACGTGTAGGTTCTAGCATTCACAATATCCCCAAATCGAAAACGAGGCAATGAGTTAACCGAATCCTTTAAACGTTTTTTCTCGTCTTGTACGGATAAACTATCGGCTTCTTTGTATCCTTTTACCTCAGCTTCTGTTAAAGGAACCTGACGTTCTGCTTCCCAATATTCCTCTTTTTTTATAGAGGCCGACGAATCAACTGTGATGGTATAATCAGAACTAAACTCTTCACTTTTTACTTCTTTCTTCTCTTCCTTATCTATTTCTTTCAGTACTTTCTTTAGCTTTTTACGTGTCAGCTCTTTTCCTAAAGCCAATTTAGGAGCTGATATTTTTTCTTTATTTATTTCTTTTGCCCAGTCCTTATGCAAGCGTTCCTCAATAATCGTTGGCTTGACAACAAAAGCAGGATTAACTTTAATAGAATACTCTTTAACCTGCGTGATATACCGGAAATTCGCCCCGAATCCCATCGCATCAAAATTTATATTCACGTCATAATTAACAGGCATCCAAACTCCTTGAAACAAGGCATTTTGTTGTTGAAACGTGTAATAACCCTGTGAATTTCGAAATGCTAAACTGAAGGAATAGATACTCCACGTATCTTCTACAATTGAAAGTGTACCTTCAAACAAATCATTCGATCTTGACTTAGGTTTCACTTGAACCTTCGAAACCGTTTGTCCATTTAACTGAAAACTACCCAAATAGGCGAAATTGTAAAAAGAAAACGCAGATGGTGAAATCGGGGAGATCAATGAGCCCCAAACCTTCGGCAAATAAAAATTCGTTTGCGTAATTCGTAAATTGGGAGCTCCCGAATTCTTTATTACAGCGGGTAGATTATTTCGATTTGAAAGTACTTTTTCATCTAACTTATTGGGCCGCGTATAGGTAATTTGATTGATTCCCTCTAAAACATAGGTCGATCCCACTTTAATTCCAGCCTCCTTTTCCAACTGTTTACCCACGAGCGCATTCATCACTTTAGATATGGAAGTGATTTTGCCCGCTCCTTTAACATATCCTTTAGCCGAATACCGATCAATTTCCTTTAAATGAAATGGGGCCATGGATATCATCCTGCGCATTATTCCAATCGCTGGATCCTCCTTCAAACCACCTACATTGACATCTTGAAGTGTAACTGCTTCCTCAGTTAGGACAACATCAAGCGACACGTTTCCTGAAATCGTGACTTTATGTGGTTTCGGTGTGTGACCTAGAAACCTGAAAACTACTTCATGCTCACCTTTGGGTAATTGGATAGCATATTTAGCATCTTCATTCGCTAATGTCCCTTTATTCAAGTTGGTAACCCAAATCGTAGCAAAAGGTAAAATTTCTCCATTTTTGTTCTTAACTACACCTGATAATGTTTGACTTAGAACCCAAGAAGATGTAAACAAAATAAGCAATAATGTAATTAGCGGTTTTTTCATGATGCAATACAAAGGAAAATCAGGCAAAACACCATACCAGAAACTGATAATTTGATAAAAGGCTGTAAATTTGGAAGAATGGGACTTACTCACCGACAACTTTTTCAAAAATACGTAGCGCCAACCTCGGATGCACCACTGGCGCTAGAAATTGTATCCGCGGAACATATCTATTTAACAGATTGTTTCGGCAAAAAATACATTGATTTAATTTCAGGAATAGCTGTTTCCAATGTTGGACATCGTAATCCAACTGTTGTACAAGCCATCAAAGATCAAGTAGATAAATACATGCACCTGATGGTGTATGGGGAGTATATTCAAAGCCCTCAAGTGTTGTTAGCCGAGGCCCTCGTTCATTCAACAGAAACTCAACACCTAAATCAAGTATATTTTACGAATTCCGGGACGGAAGCACTTGAAGGTGCAATGAAATTAGCCAAGCGATATACCCGAAGAACCGAATTTATATCTTGCTTAAATGCTTACCACGGTGCCACACAAGGTGCATTATCCTTAGCCGGTGACGAAAATTTTAAAAATAGCTTTAGACCACTCTTGCCTGATATCAAACATATCAGACATGGAAATATGGATGACTTAGTTCATATTACGACAAAAACCGCAGCCATCGTTATTGAAATCGTAGCCGGTGAAGCAGGAGTGAAGCAAGCCACAAAATCTTATTTTAAAGCGTTACGTGCAAAGTGCACCCAAACAGGTTGCTTGCTAATCATCGATGAAATACAAACGGGTTTTGGGCGGACGGGCACTTTTTGGGCATATCAGGCCATGGACATTCAACCTGATATTCTTTTAACAGCAAAAGGAATGGGCGGAGGAATGCCAATCGGCGCATTTATAGCCAATGAAAACCTGATGCGCACGTTTTCATTTAATCCTGTATTAGGACATATAACCACGTTTGGAGGTCACCCCGTTTCCTGTGCAGCTTCATTAGCCACCATTACATATATTAAAGAAGCGAATTTATTGGCCAGTGTTCCTACTAAATCCGACTTATTCAAGGAATTGTTAATTCATCCGATTATCCATGAGGTAAGGGGAGTGGGACTCATGATCGCCGTCGAAATGAAGGACTTTAAGACCGTTAAGGCGGTAATTGATACCTGCATTGAAAATGGCCTCATCACAGATTGGTTCCTATTCTGTGATAATGCCCTTCGAATTGCTCCACCTCTGGTTATCACAGAAGATGAAATAAAAATGGCTTGCAACATATTGTTACAAGCCATGGACAAGGTCTATAAAAGCTAATTAAGCGTGCTTTAATAAAGTTTCTGACAAAACAGACTTTGGAATATTTCCACCTACTAAACGCTCAACCATTTCACCATTTTTGAATACCATTAACGTAGGAATCGAACGTATGCCTAATGAAGCTGGTACGGCTGAATTAGCGTCAACATTCATTTTAGCTACAATCGCTTGACCCTCCACTTCTCCTGCTAATTCTTCAACAACAGGTCCAATCATTTTACATGGTCCACACCACTCAGCCCAAAAATCAACTAATACGGGTGTTGATGTTCCAATCAATTCTTTAAAGTTGGCATCTGTTGCCTCTACATATTTTCCCATTTGCTAGATTATTTTAAAATTCAAAATTAAAACATTTCATGTATAAGATTAAGTTCCCTTTCAATAATTTATGAAATTAATTTGAAGGTAACATTTTCTAAGTCAGTCAATTCAGCAATCAAAGGCTTACCGATCCGAATTTGCATCTTACGAGACAGGAAATCCATCTGTAATTTCTCTGTTTCATCAAAAACCTCCACCACTAACTTTTTCGTGCCTTTATTGCGTTCGAGTACATCATGCAAATTATCCATTAAGGCAGGATTTAAATAGCGTAAATCTAATATAAGCTTCAATTCCTTCGTTCTTTCTTCTAGAATCTCAGAAAGCAATTCGATGGATTGAATCTTAAATACCATTTGCTCCATGTAGCGATTTTTTTGTTGGTACGACCCTTGAATGTACAACATCCGGTCCTGACCTATAAATCGCTCAAATTCAATGTAATCTTTGCCAAACAACGCAAATTCATAATTACCTGAATAATCTTCCAAGGTAAAAATCATGAATTGGTTTCCATTCGCAGACGTTCGTGTATTAACTTTAGATACAATTCCAGCGATGGATTGTACCGCATTCGGACGAGAATCCAATAAAGTCGTATTCGAATTCGTGAAATTTTGAATCTCCACACGATACTCGTCCAACGGGTGTCCGGAAATATAAACACCTACAACCTCTTTTTCATTTCGAAGTTGCTCCATCACAGACCAAGGCTCAGATACAGGAATTTTAGGTTTAACAATGTCATTACCAGTTCCTGCTCCCAGTTCACCAAATAGCGACTGCGTAGCTTCCGCTTTTAACTCAGCCATACGAGAAGCATAACGAACAATCTTTTCAATAAAGGTTGTATTCTCGTTATCTAAGGCAAAGTAATGCGCGCGCTGCACCTCGGGGAAACAATCAAAGGCTCCTGCAAGCGCCAATGATTCTAAACTCTTTTTATTAACCTGACGCACATTAATCCGCGATACAAAATCAAAAATATCTTTATACTCGCCTCGTAGATTGCGCTCTTCAACAATCGCATCGACCGCAGCCTCACCAACGCCCTTAATCGCGCCTAGACCAAAACGTATTTGACCTTTTTTATTTACCGCAAATGAGCGCGATGACTCATTCACATCAGGAACAAGCAAAGTCAAGCCCATGCGCTTGCACTCATCCATGAAAAACGTAATCTTTTCAATATTCCCTAAAGAATTCGAAAGAACCGCCGACATATATTCAGACGGATAATTAGCTTTTAGGTAACCCGTTTGATAGGCTACTAAACCGTAACATGTTGAATGGGATTTATTAAAGGCATATTGAGCAAATGCTTCCCAATCGGTCCAAATCTTTTCCAACTTATCTGAAGGATGATTATTCGATTGACCACCTTCCATGAATTTACCCTTCATTTTGTCAATCGTCGCCTTGTCCTTTTTCCCCATGGCTTTACGAAGCACATCGGCATCGCCTTTGGAGAAATTGGCCAATTTCTGCGACAATAACATTACTTGCTCCTGATAAACCGTAATTCCATACGTGTCCTTTAAATACTCTTCCATTTCAGGAACATCGTATTCAATCTTTTCACGGCCATGTTTACGCGCAATGTAATTTGGAATATAAACCATAGGTCCTGGACGGAACAAGGCATTCATCGCAATTAAATCAGAAAACTGATCGGGCTTTAAATCCCTTAAGTGTTTCTGCATACCAGGCGATTCAAATTGGAAAGTTCCATTTGTTTCCGCTCGTTGGTACAATTCATAAGTCAATCGGTCATCTAAAGGCAAATCATCCAAAACAATCGTTTCCCCATGATTCTGCTTAATCAATCGAACTGCCTCTTTCAAAATGGATAGGGTTTTTAACCCCAAAAAGTCCATTTTAATTACGCCTGCATTTTCAATGACTGAACCATCATATTGCGTAATCAATAAACTGACATCTTTAGATGATGCTACAGGCAAAATATCTGTCAAATCAGAAGGAGCAATGATAATTCCAGCCGCATGTATACCCGTTCCACGAACGGAACCCTCCAATACCAATGCATTTTCAATTACTTCGGCAGGTAATCCACCTGCCTCTTTAATTTGTCGTAATTGTTTAACCTGTTCAATCTCATCGGAATTCAAGCCCTCTTTATCAGCCAAACTCTTATCCCCATTTAATGGCGCATTGAATATACGTTCTAAGGTAATTTTGGGCTTTTCTGGGACTAATTTAGCTAACGCATTTGACTCAGAAAGTGGTAGATCCAACACCCTAGCTACATCTTTTATCGACATCTTGGCTGCCATCGTACCATAGGTCGCAATGTGCGCCACTTGATTTTTGCCGTATTTATCTACAACATAATCAATTACTTTTTGGCGGCCTTCATCATCAAAGTCCGTATCAATATCGGGTAATGACTTACGATCCGGATTTAAAAAACGCTCAAATAGTAAATTGTATTTAATCGGATCAATATTGGTAATTCCCAAACAATAGGCTACAACTGACCCTGCAGCCGAACCACGACCGGGACCCACATAAACCCCTAAATCACGCCCAGCTTGAATAAAATCGGCAACAATCAAGAAATAACCGGCAAAACCCATGGTCTTAATTGTATATAACTCGAACCGAATGCGCTCCTCAACGACTTGGTCTATGTCGACATACCTCTTTTTCGCACCCTCCATGGTTAGATGCTCTAAATAATCATCTTGATTAAGGAATTCAGTCGGAATTTGGAAGTTGGGCAACATCACATCCTTTGTCAACTTCAACGTTTCGACTTTGCCAACAATCTCATTGGTGTTATCAATGGCCTCAGGGACATGCGACCACAACTGGGTCATTTCTTCCGTAGTCTTGAAATAAAATTGATCATTGTAAAAAGCGAAACGCTTTCCCTTCATGTCAAAATCACCTTCAATGTCTTTGTAAGTTGGTGTGGCTTGCTTTTCTCCCGTATTGATACACAAAAGAATATCATGGGCATTGGAATCTTTTTGATCCAAATAATGAGAATCGTTTGAAGCAATAACTTTGACATTATACTTCTTAGCAAACTTTAACAAAACCTCGTTAACTGTCTGTTGTTCAGGTATATAGTGATTTTGAACTTCGATATAATAATCTTCACCAAATAGGTCCAGCCACCACTTAAATTCCTTTTCAGCTGCTTCTTCGCCATCACGTAAAATCGCTTGCGGAACAGACGCCCCCAAACAACAAGTTGTCGCAATTAAACCCTTATGATATTTTAAAACGAGCTCCTTATCAATGCGAGGATACTTGGAATACATACCTTCCATAAATCCAAGCGAACATAATTTGACTAGGTTTTGATATCCTTCTGGATTCTTAGCTAGAAATAATTGATGGTAGCGCTTATCCTTGTCAATCTTCGTAAATGCCTGTTTATGACGATCTTTTACCAGATAAAATTCGCAACCCACAATTGGCTTAACACCTTGTTTCCCAGCTTCCGCCACAAACTGAAACACCCCAAACATATTTCCATGGTCTGTAATCGCAACAGCTGGCATATTGTCCTCCTTTGCTTTTTTAAACATCGAAGAAATCTTTGATGCGCCATCGAGCAAAGAAAATTGAGAGTGATTATGTAAATGCGAAAACTGCATAAAATATTAAGCTTTTAAAAAGGGTTCTTTATCAAAAAATGTGGCATTCAAGAAATCCAAAAATGGTTTTAGTTGCATGGCGGCCAACATTAACTTCGAGGTGAAATCTGGTGAGACAATATCTTTGTCTGAAAAATGATGCCAATAAAACAATTGCTTACGTCGTAAATAAACCTCATCAGCTGGATCTGGATCAAAACCTTTGGGGATTTTTTTTAATAAATCACCTTCAGCTTGACCAAAAAGCTCTACAAATGACGCTGCTTCAACGATACCTCGAAGTGTTGCTCCATTATAATCTACTTCTTGGCGGTAAGCAGCTAGCTGTTCAGGTGTGGGATTATACATTCCCCCACCTAAAAATGATTTACCACCGGGCTCGATGTGCAAATAATAATCCATGTAACCAGACTTACGACCACCTTCAGAGAAACTCGCCGAAAACCAAGTTTTATACGGATCTTTATTCTTTGAAAAACGAATGTCGCGGTAAAGGCGATAGGAACAGTGCTTCTTTAATACACCATCCATATTTTCAAAGGCAGAAAATTCCTGAATCAATTGTTCAATTAGTCCATCAAATAAGGCCTTTTCTGATTCATAACTAGCTTTATGATCAGCAAACCACTCGCGTGAATTATGCTGTTTCAATTCCGATAAAAAAGCTAAAAGGCTAGGGGAGATAGACATGAATCATTGCACTAAAATAGAAACGAAATTAGCGATTCTTTCCCAAAATAAATTGGGAGAATTGATTGAATTTAATGATTTTTGTGAAATTTATTAAAATAGTCATTATGCGCATTTTAACAGGGATTCAGTCCTCAGGTAAACCACATTTAGGAAATATTTTGGGCGCTATTCTGCCTGCCATAGAACTTTCTAAAAAACCGGGCAACGAATCTTTTTTGTTTATCGCTGATTTACATACCCTGACAAGTTTACGTGATGGGGAACAAATTCGATCCAATACATTGTCCATTGCGGCAGCGTGGTTGGCTTTCGGATTTGACACTGATAAAAACTACTTCTACCGTCAATCCAAATTAGCAGCCTATCATACGGAATTAATGTGGTACTTAAACTGCATTACACCATTTCCCATGCTTGCAAACGCACACAGCTTTAAGGATAAATCTGCCCAAATGGCGCAAGTGAATGCCGGACTTTTCACCTATCCTGTTTTACAAGCTGCCGACATCCTATTATATGATGCCGAACTTATTCCAGTAGGAAAGGATCAACGCCAGCATATTGAAATGACGCGCGACATCGCGGGAACATTTAATCGCATGGCACAAAAAGACATTTTTGTGATACCTGAGGCAGCTATTAATGAATCCGTCATGACTATTCCAGGGGTAGACGGCAACAAAATGAGTAAATCCCTGAATAACTACATTGATATTTTTTTACCAGAAAAAGACCTGTTAAAACAAATCAAAAAAATCGAATCCGATTCAACTCCATTGGAAGATCCTAAAGATCCAGCTACAGACATTACGTTTAAACTGTATAGCTTGTTGGCCTCACCCGAAGAAACAGCTGAAATGCATGCCAACTATATTCAAGGAGGATATGGATATGGTCACGCGAAACAAGCCTTGCACGAAATGATGTTGCGTTATTTCAAAGATGCACGTGAGAAGTTTGACTTTTATATCAACAATCCTGATGTGATTGAAGAAAAACTAGCCGAAGGGGAACGTAAAGTTGAACCTATAGCTAAACAAACCTTGGGACGAGCTCGGGAACACTTTAAATTTTAAACGATGTTTCCAGCATGGGATCAAAACTTATTTAAGTTAATCAATGAATGGCATAGCAATTCAGCGGATCCAATCATGCAATTTTTGTCCGACAAATATGTGTGGATTCCCCTATATGCCTTTCTTATTTGGAAATTGTTTCTGCATAATCGGAAATCAATCAAAGCAGGTGTTTTTTATTTAGTACTAACGATTGTTTGGGCGGACCAAATTTCTTCTTCCATATTAAAACCACTTGTTAAACGACTTCGACCAAGTCATGTACCGGAATTCCAATCATGGATACATATGCCGAACGGACCAGGTGGACTTTATGGATTTTGTTCATCTCATGCAGCAAATGCATTTGCAGTTGCGGTGGGGTTCTATTTACTGACTCGAAATAAACCTTTAGGTATAGCATTGCTAATTTGGGCCAGCCTCATAGCGTATAGTCGGATCTATTTAGGTGTCCATTATCCGTTAGATGTTATCACAGGTGCAGTAATCGGCACAACGGGAGCGGTCATTCTGAAACTACTCGTTTACGACAAACTAGTTAAGAACTGATAGGTATTGACACCATCTGCAAAATCGTCCAAAGCAGGGTTTTGCGCTTGGCCAAACGGAATGTAGTCTGAACCCACGACGCACTGAATCTTTTCATCACTACTTGCTAACCAATCAGTAAGCTCACTTTCACTGGCATATCGGTGCACATGTAAAACGCCAACAGGGGAGACTAGGGCATCATTTTCTGTGACAATCAGATTACCTAAATCAAAATGTGGAATTTGATTCAGCAGATATAATGTTTTGTGATACTGGTAATTATTGGAATACTTCGTATGGTCTAAAACCCAATCTTCTAATGTCAATACATCAAACAAAGGGAGTAAATCCATTGAATCAGGAACAGCTATTGTTGACACATTCCGACAACCTAATCCATAATACATAAATATATCAGTAGCCAATTGCTTAAAATCATCAGCACTTTCATTTCCTGAAAGCACAGCTACGGAACTTCTATTTTTACGAATAAGATGGGGTATTTTAGCAAAGTAATTCACAAAATATCCGGAAGAAAAATCTGATCCAGTGGCGATAACCGCATCTGCGCCCGACATACGCTCTTGAATCTCCACGTTTAAATCAGAATCAAATGAATTTATTAATTCGATATACATCGTCATTAAAGACCGATCTTGCGAACTTAACTTAACAATGGCCTGGTGTCCACTCGCCACGGTCATGAGCAAATCATGCATACCTACGGCCGGCAGGTTTCCAGGCAATATCAAACCTACTTTTTTAGGCTTATCTTGTACAGGAGCTCCATATTGATCGAAAAAATTCTCCCAACGCGATGCTTTTAAAAATTGTTCTGCTATTGCCTCCATCGCATTACGAATAAGCAAATCAGAAAACCATGCATTTTCATTTTTAGCTTTTTCTATAAATAATTCTATTTTTTCCTGATTAGATGTATCAGAAAAGTATGCTTTAAGAAATGAAACTAGGTTAATAAAACGTTCTTTCTTCATATTAGGAGACCCATTTATATAAAAATGGAAGTACAAAGTTCTTAAAAAACATGAATAGTCATTATAAAATATTTACTATTCAAAATTACTTGTGTAAATTGCACAAAATTTTTTAATACTTGTTATGGCAATTATCATCACTGACGAATGTATTAACTGTGGAGCATGCGAACCCGAATGCCCTAATACAGCCATTTATGAAGGAGGAGTAGAGTGGACTTGGGCTGGCGGAACAGCTTTAACTGAAGTGGAACTAGAAGATGGATCATCTATGGATGCTAAATCACCTGTTGACCCGATTTCAGAAGAGTTCTACTATATAGTACCCGATAAGTGTACTGAATGTACAGGATTTCATGAGGAGCCACAGTGTGCAGCGGTTTGTCCAGTTGATTGCTGTGTACCAGACCCAGATCACGTTGAGGATAAAGAGACTTTAGAAGCTAAGAAAGCTTGGTTACATGCAGAAGCATAACTGAATCATATTCATATAGAGAAAGCCCATCAATCGATGGGCTTTTTTTTTGACCCTTATCACATAAATATTTAGGATATAGCATTTTTCGTATATTGAAATAAGAGGTTTATATTTTTACTTATTTTTATTTATTTTTTGTAAAATCAACAAAAACAGGTTTAATTTTTAACCTATTATTTATCTTTTTCTGTATTTTTTACAATTATTAGTTAATTTTTGTTCGATTATATTTGGATAATACAATTTATTGAATAACCTTTGAAGTGTAGTCAAGCATTTTTAAACACTTAAACAATCGCACACATGAAAAAATCTATCCTAACAGCATTATTTGCAGCTCTAGCATTTTGTGGATTTTCCCAAGAAAAAGAAGCGGAAGCTCCTAAGTTTTCTTTCTCGGGTTACATTGATTCATATTACATGCTAAATTTCAATAATCCATCATCACGTAGCAACTTAGGTTCTTCAGGATACGAGCGCGCCTTTGATCAAAAATCGAATCAATTTTCATTGGGACTCGTGCAAACCAAATTTGGCTATGCCACTAAAAATGCAGATGTAGTCGTTGACTTAACATTTGGACCTAATGCAGATTTAGGTCAATATGGCAATTTAGTAGGGCCATTAGGAAAAGGAAGCACCTCGTTAGCAATCAAGCAAGCGTATTTTAACTGGAAGGCTACGGATAAATTAACATTCACGATGGGCCAATTCGGAACACATATCGGATACGAGGTAATTGACGCTCCGGTAAACTACAACTATTCACTTTCTAATTTATTCAACAATGGTCCTTTTTATCACATCGGTGCGAAAGCGAATTATTCATTCAGCGACAAATTTTCTGCCATGGTTGGATTGGTCAACAATGTGGATAATTTAAATGACAACAATGCATCTAAAGGATTCATTTATCAAGTATTTACATCTCCAGCTGCTGGTTGGAACGTATATGTGAATGGAATATCTTCCAATGAATCAGCTCCATTAGCGAGCGGAAAAGATGACACAGGCAGCTATAACTTGTTAGACTTAACAACATCTTATCAAATTACACCTAAATATTTGGTTGGCCTAAACGCAGCATACGGATCACAGACAGGTGATTTTCAAGGAGGCGGAAGTGTTGGTGATAGCAAAACATGGGGTGGAGTAGCCTTATATTCTAACTATGCCTTTACTGACAATTTCAGCTTAGGTGGCCGTTATGAGGTATTCGACAACACTTCAGGTGCTCGTGCATTACGTGCAGCAGATGGTTCGGGAACAGATGTAAATTCATTCACTTTAACTGGAACATTTACAGCAGCGGATGGTCACTTATTAATCAAACCAGAATTACGCACTGATTCATATAAGACAGAGCAATTTGTAGACGGTGATGGTAAAGCCCAAAGCTCTCAAACTACATTAGCTATGCACTTTATTTATAAATTTTAATCCTTAACTAAATTTTCAATCATTTTAAACGTACGAACATGACAACACAAAAACCAACTTGGATCCCGCTACTTGTTTTAATCGCCGTAGCCGTACTTGCACTTTTTACAACATCAGTACCAGGCGTCATGCCTACAGAGGGACTTGACACAGGTGATACTGCCTGGATGATTGTTGCATCTGGTCTAGTTTTATTGATGACACCTGGATTAGCTTATTTTTATGGTGGTATGGTCAATCATAAAAACGTTATTTCAACGATGTTGCAATCATTTATTGCCATGGGGGTAATTTCGGTTATCTGGATTGTTTTTGGATTTAGTTTGGCATTTGGCGACTCATTAGGTGGCTGGATTGGAGATCCAAGAACATTCTTTATGTTCAATAATGTATTCGATCACAAATTATCATTGGGATCAACGGACCAACTAAAGTTTACGATTCCATTCGCATTATTCGCATTTTTCCAAATGAAGTTTGCAGTTATTACACCAGCGCTTATTTCAGGTGCTTTGGCAGAACGTATTAACTTCCGTGCATTCGTTTTATTCATGGTATTGTTCTGTGTCGTGGTTTATGCACCATTAGCACACTGGACATGGCATCCAGATGGATTCTTATTCAATTTAGGAGTTCTTGATTTCGCAGGTGGAACGGTTGTACACATGTCGGCAGGATGGGCTGCATTAGCGGGAGCTTTGTATTTACGTCGTCGTAAGTCTCATATTGAATCTAATATTTTGCCTCCAGCTAACATTCCTTACGTATTATTAGGAACAGGTTTATTATGGTTCGGATGGTTTGGTTTTAATGCAGGTTCTGCAGTAGGTGCCAATGGATTGGCTGTAACAGCTTTCGCAACTACGCACGTGGCAGCAGCAGCAGCAGGTTTATCATGGATCTTATTTGATGTAACTCGTGGCAAAAAAGTTTCTGCCTTAGGATTTTGTATCGGTGCGGTTGTTGGCCTTGTAGCTATCACTCCAGCATCTGGATTTGTAACGGTTCCGGTTGCCATCTTCATTGGCGTAGTAGCGGCAATTGTCTCAAACATTGCAGCACACTGGAGAGCAAGCTCAAACCTAGATGATACATTAGATGTATTTCCTTGCCACGGCTTAGGTGGTATGGTTGGCATGTTAATGACCGGTATTTTCGCAACATCAGCAGTTAATGCTGCGGTAGCTGAAAATGGTTTATTCTACGGAGAGACTGCTTTATTCTTTAAACACTTATTGGCCTTAGCAATTGTTTCTGCCTTTGCATTTGGCTTGTCTTATATCTTATTAATCGTAACAGATAAAATTATCCCACTACGTGTTAATGAAGAAGAAGAAAGATTAGGATTGGATATTTCGCAACACGATGAGTCGTTGGCCGAATAATCTAACACAACAAAGCCGCAAGTAATGGTTCTTGTGGTTTTGTTTCAATCAAAAAGCCGGAAACTTTTAGTTTCTGGCTTTTTTGTTGTGATAGGTGAGAGGTGAGAAGTGAGAGGTAAGAGGTAACCGACGACTGACGACTAGCGACTAACAACTATTAACACTTCCCCTTTTACATCACCTGTTTCCATAATATCCTTATAACGAACTGGTTGTATCGTATTGATTTGCAATGGATCGTACGGAGCAGATACCCGCACGTAATTTTCAGAAAAACCTTCCATAAATCCAGCATTACTTGATTCCTCAAATAAAACAGATCCCGTATTTCCTATTTGACCTGCATAAAAAGCATGTCGTTTTTTTTCTGAAAGAATATGAAGCATTTTAGATCTTTCTGATTTTTGCATGTTGTCCACCTTGGGCTGAATGTCAACTGCAAAGGTATTGGCACGTTCCGAGTATGGAAAAACATGTAAATACGAAATATCTAATGAATTTAGAAATTCATAGGTCTCCAAAAACAATTCAGGGGTTTCTCCAGGGTGGCCAACGATCACGTCGACACCAATACAGGCATCTGGCATTACGGCACGAATACGGGAAACTCGGTCCACATAAAGCTCTCGCTGATAACGACGCTTCATCAATCGAAGCACTGCATTGGATCCAGATTGCAAGGGGATATGAAAATGTGGAACAAAGCGCGTAGAAGTAGCTAAGAATTCAATCAATTCGGGTGTTAATAAATTAGGCTCTATACTAGAAATTCGAAAACGATCAATGGTGGCTTGCTCTTCAATCGTACGAACCAAATCGAAAAATGTTTCCACGCGCTTACCTTGCTGAATACCAAAATCTCCAATATTAACCCCCGTCAGAACAACTTCTTTTACTCCATTCGCGGCAATTTCTTCAATCAAGCCAAGTACTTTTTCTATGCTATCAGAGCGTGATTGTCCGCGAGCTAATGGTATCGTACAATATGAGCAAGGATAATCACATCCATCTTGAACTTTCAAAAACGTCCGAGTACGATCATTGACACTATAGGATGCATGATAATCCAAATCATACCGTATTTCCGTGGCAATCAATTTAGGTAAATCTTCAGATGACCGATCTAAATAGGGGGGAAGCAATGCGGGCATTTGAAACTTCTCATTAGCCCCAAGCACTAAATCAACTCCCGGAATTGAAGCGATTTCCTCTGGTTTTAATTGGGCATAACAACCAATGATAACAACAGTAGAAGCGGGATTTATCTTCTTTGCCTCTCGGACAACCTTTTTGCATTTTTTATCTGCTTGCTCGGTTACACTACAGGTATTAATAACGAATAAATCTGGCGTATCTTGAAAGTCGGCCCGAACAAAACCCAAAGGCTCCAGAGACCGTGCAATCGAACTCGATTCGGCAAAATTTAACTTACAACCTAGTGTATAAAATGCAACTTTACTCATAGACTAATTTCAGCCTGCAATTTAAAACAAAAATGGCGGGAATCCCCGCCATTTTCAATCATAAAAGTATATAAATGCAAGATTAAAAGAGATTATAATTTAGCTGTTTTCACCGTTTTGATGATACGAGCAGCTACTTTATATGGATCTGCGGCTGAATTTGGACGACGATCTTCTAACCAACCTTTCCATCCTTTTTCAACAACAGCGATTGGAATACGAATTGAAGCTCCACGATCCGAAACTCCATAAGAGAAATCGTGAATCGAAGCAGTTTCATGCTTACCAGTCAAACGCATATGATTGTCGGCACCATACACTTCAATATGTTCCTTAACAAATGGAGCGAATGCTTGACAGATTACATCATACGTATCTTTTTTACCTGCAGTACGCAAGGCTGTATTTGAGAAATTTGCGTGCATACCTGATCCATTCCAGTCTAATTCGCCTAATGGCTTACAGTGCCAATTAACAGCTACACCGTATTTCTCACCTAAACGCTCTAAAATATAACGGCCTAACCAAATTTCATCACCAGCTTGTTTCGCACCTTTAGCAAACATCTGGAATTCCCATTGTCCTGCAGCTACTTCAGCATTAATACCTTCAATATTTAAGCCAGCATCAATACATAAATCTAAATGCTCTTCAATAATCTCACGTCCATAAGCATTTTTAGCCCCCACTGAACAGTAATATGGTCCCTGTGGCTCTGGGTAACCATTCGACGGGAAACCTAGTGGTTTATTGGTCTCTGGATCCCAAAGGAAATATTCCTGCTCAAAACCAAACCAGAAATCATTATCATCATCTTCAATCGTGGCACGACCATTAGACTCATGCGGTGTTCCATCAGCATTCAATACCTCACACATAACCAAATATCCATCACGACGTGCTGGATCAGGGCAAACATATACAGGTTTTAATAAACAGTCAGATGAACCTCCTTCTGCTTGCTGAGTAGATGAACCATCAAAAGACCACATATCAAGATCTTCCAATTTACCGCTAAAATTGTTCTCAATTTTAGTCTTAGAACGCAAACTCTGGGTTGGCTTGTAACCGTCCAACCAAATGTACTCTAATTTAGATTTAGCCATGATTTTATACTTATAATGATAATAAAAATACTTTTTTGCGATTTATTGATACAAATTTAAACCAGATTTTGAAAAAAACAACAGAAAATTTGCCAAAAACATAAAAAACATAACCATTATTCTGAAAATCTGCAAAAATTCAAATTAATACCTACGTTAGTGCAATTTTTAAATATCTAGGATATACGTTTAAATAGTTCGGACATTTTGGCTATTTTTATAAATCTAATTTTCAACGACAAAAAATGGCTATAACTCGATTTAAAGCACTTGAATTAGCTCAAATGCGCGCAGGTACTCCTGTTAAATTACCAACTGAAAAAGTAAGCGATTACTACGGCAGTATGACATTTAGTGATGAAGTCATGCGCTCTTTATTATCTCCAGAGGCTTATTTGAAAATCAATACAGCTATCCAAACAGGTTCAAAAATTGATCGTGATGCTGCAGACGAAGTAGCTGCCGCCATGAAATCATGGGCCATTTCAAAAGGAGCAACTCACTATACGCATTGGTTTCAACCACTTACAGGTACAACCGCAGAAAAGCATGATTCATTTTTTGATATCGACCTAAGTAATGGGAAGGCCGTTGAAAAATTTAAAGGATCTGCATTGGTCCAACAAGAACCAGACGCTTCTTCTTTTCCTAATGGAGGAATAAGATCCACGTTCGAAGCACGTGGATATACAGGCTGGGATCCTTCATCGCCTGCATTCATCATGGAAAATGCAGCAGGAACTGCCACATTGTGTATTCCTTCTGTTTTTGTTTCCTATACTGGTGAAGCATTAGACTACAAAACTCCACTATTAAAGTCGATTGAGTTAATTGACAAAGCATCAACAGCCGTTGTAAAAGAATTTTTTAGCCGAGATGTAAGTAAAGTCATTCCAACGCTTGGTGCAGAACAAGAATATTTTCTGGTAGATGAAGCATTATTTAATGCACGCCCAGATTTAGTTATGTCAGGTAGAACTGTTTTTGGTCACGCGCCAGCAAAAGGGCAGCAATTAGAAGATCATTATTTTGGCTCTATTCCTAATCGGGCCAATTCATTTATGGTTGACTTCGAAATTGAAGCGCTTAAATTAGGTATGCCAGTTCGTACGCGCCATAATGAAGTTGCACCAGCTCAATTTGAGGTGGCGCCAACTTTCGAAGAAGCCAATTTAGCATGCGATCATAATGCCTTGTTAATGGATCTAATGAATAAGGTTGCTTCTAAACACAAATTGAAGGTCTTGTTTCATGAAAAACCGTTTGCAGGCATCAATGGCTCAGGAAAGCATAATAACTGGGCACTAGCAACAGACACCGGAGTGAATTTGTTAGCTCCTTCATCCAAACCAAAAGAAAATTTACGTTTCCTTACCTTTTTTGTCAATACATTAAAGGCTGTGCACGATCGAGCAGATTTGCTTCGTGCTTCCATTGCTTCAGCAGGTAATGAACATAGGCTCGGAGCGAATGAAGCGCCACCTGCAATTGTATCCGTATTTTTGGGATCTACCATGAGCCAAGTTTTGGATGACTTGGAAAACATGAGTGACATTGATGATATCACACTAGAAAAAGGAGATAATGTATACCTAAAGTTAGGTATCAATAAAATCCCATCGTTGATTCTAGATAACACGGATCGTAACAGAACGTCTCCTTTTGCCTTCACAGGTAACAAATTCGAATTTCGTGCGGTAGGTTCTTCTGCCAATTCAGCTGCACCGATGACCGTGCTAAATACCATCGTTGCTGATCAGTTAATTAAGTTCCGCAAAGAGGTTGAGGCAGTCCTAGAAAAAGGCGTAAAGAAAGAACTTGCGATCATGGAAGTACTTAAGCGCTATGTCAAAGAGTCGAAAAAGATTCGTTTTGAAGGAAACGGATATTCTGACGAATGGGTAGTTGAGGCAGAAAAACGTGGTCTATCTAACTTAAAGACTACACCAGAGGCTTTGGCAGTATACGCTCGTCCAGAATCCATTGAACTTTTCACTAAGCATGGAATCTACTCCAAAGAGGAAATGCACGCGCGCCATGAAATTGAGCTTGAAAACTATGTCAAGAAAATTCAAATCGAATCGCGTGTTATTGGAGATATGGCCATTAATCATATTGTGTCGACTTCATTAAAGTATCAAACACAATTAGTAGAAAATGTGAAAGGACAGAAGGAAATTGGCATTGACCCGCAGTATTATGCGCCAACTGTTGAAATGATTAAAAAAATCTCCGAATACACGTCATCTATCGTTAGACTACAAAGCGAAATGACTGAAGCACGCAAGGAGGCAAATAATGTAGAAGGTTTAGAGGAAAGAGCGACCATTTATGGTACCAAAGTAAAAGGTTACTTTGAGGAAATCCGTTACTCTGTTGACAAACTCGAACTTATCGTTGATGATGACGAGTGGCCTCTACCAAAATACCGTGAACTTTTATTAATTAAATAAATATGCCAAATACAACTAATCCAGGCTTTTCAATTGAGGAAATCCAAAATTTAAAAAGCCTGTGTGCGCAGGAAAATAGATCATTTGTTTACATAGATGATGAAAATTTACCCATTGGCAATGATAAAGAAATGGTCCACATTCAATTTGTGGGCCATTACGATAAGCAAGAAGTAATTTACGACGCTATTTTGTGTACGTTACAATTGCATTATTCTAGTGCTGTTTATGAAGCAGCAGAGAAAGAAGTCATGCAACATTTTCCACTATATGTACCCATTGAAAACAGAGATGAATCCTATGTTGAAAATGAAGCATTTGAAGAAGAAGTTGAAGTGATGATTCTGGAGATCATTGATGAGCTCGAGGAAAATGATGAAGTCAAAGTAAGTGAATACATTGAAATCGATGAAAATTTTGAATTTGGCGTAGGACTAGATGTCGCACTTTATGTACCCGCATTCGAAATTGACGTAATTGAAAAATTCATAACTGATTTCAATGGTGGCACATTATCATTAGATCCATCACGATTCTCATTCCGTTCAGAAGACCCTGAATTTTAATGAGTAAGTATATTTTTTACGCACCTAATCCAACCAGTGAGAATCGACTCAGCGAAGAAGAGTCTTTTCACGCTAGTCGGGTTTTGCGTTTAAAATCAGGAGATCAAATAAATTTATTGGATGGACAGGGTGGAAGATATGCCGCTTTACTTGATCAAGTAGATTCGAAAAAAACCACATTCACGCAAATATCCTTGTTAGAAAAGCAAGCGATCATACCTTACCAAATTCATATCTACGTGGCACCTACCAAGCAAATGGAGCGCATGGAATGGATGGTAGAAAAGTGCTGTGAATTTGGCATCCATGGAATCCATTTTTTCAATTCGCGTAATTCAGAACGTAAAGAAATCAAACTAAACCGCCTTGAAAAAATAGCTGTTTCGGCCTTAAAACAGTCAAAAAGCTTATACTTACCAGAAATTTCGCCGATTAAACCCTTGTCAACTTACATGGATTCACTTGTTGAATCCGCATCGACACAACGGCTATTCGCTCATATTTCTGATCCACCTGTAGAAAACTTATCAAAACAGTTAATAAGAAATAAGAGTTATCATATTTTAATAGGTCCGGAAGGAGATTTTACACCAACAGAATCAGCAGATTTATTGTGCGCGAACTGGACTCCATGTAGTCTGGGTAAATCAATTTTGCGAACAGAAACAGCTTGCATTGCAGCAACCATGGGAATTCACATGGTGCACGAATAAGTACAAATCTGATAAAAATCAGAAAAGAAATTGCCTTTAAAAGGATTTAAAGGAAAAATGATGTTTAAATTTGCACTGTAAAAATTAAAATTCTTTATGCAATTAGTACTTCCCGCATTTATCATTCACTGGTACATTTCGTTATTTAGTCAGACCTTTTTCCTACATCGTTATTCAGCGCATAAAATGTTCTTAATGAACAAGTTTTGGGAGAAATTCTTTTACTTCTTAACCTATCTTTCACAAGGTTCTTCTTTCTTAAGTCCACGTGCTTACGCCATTCTTCACCGCATGCATCACGCTTTTTCCGACACGAAAAAAGATCCGCATTCGCCCATGTTCTCAAGTAATGTTTTTACGATGATGTGGAAGACAAAAGATATTTATAATGCCGTATTAAATCGCAAACAAACAATCGAGGATCGTTTTGAGCATGATTACCCCGTGTCTAAAACAATTGAAAAAATTGGAGACTCTTGGTTGTCACGTATTGGATGGGGTGTCGCTTATGCTTCGCTGTATATTGTAGGGTTTGTGTATTTCGATATGCATTGGGCATTTTTCTTATTGTTACCCGTACATTTTTTAATGGGTCCAGTACATGGAGCGATTGTAAACTGGTCTGGACATAAATACGGATACCAAAATTATGATAACCATGATCATTCGAAAAACTCGCTTGTATTTGATGTTATTATGATGGGAGAGTTATTTCAAAATAACCACCATAAATTACCCAATCGAGTGAATTTCGCCACGAAATGGTTTGAATTTGATCCAACTTATCCCATGATCAAAATATTAACTTGGCTTCGAATTATTCGTCCCAATGTAAAAGATCCAAATGCAAAGTTTTAACTAAGTAAAAAGGCCGTCACTAGACGGCCTTTTTTTATAATGTAAAATCTGCTTGAAACTTTTCTAGGTATTCTGCCACCCGTTTAAGAAATCCACCACCCAAAGAACCATCCACTACGCGATGATCATACGAGTGTGAAATAAACATTTTTTGACGTATCGCAATTTGATCTTCACCCGTTGGCCCAGTAATAACCGCAGGCTTCTTTTCAATAATACCAAAGGCCAATATTCCCACCTGTGGTTGTACAATAATTGGCGTACCCATCAAATTACCAAAACCACCTATATTGGATATGGTATAGGTGCCACCTTCTAAATCAGCCGGAGTCAATTTGTTTTTTCGTGCACGGGTCGATAAATCGTTTACCTTTTGCGTTAATTCAACTAAAGATAATTGATCGACATTTTGAATAACGGGAACGATTAAATTTCCATTGGGTAAGGCAACCGCCATACCAATATTGATTTGCTGATGTTGAACAATATAATCGCCTTCTACAGAAATGTTAATTCCCGGGAAATCTTTTATTGCCTTAGCCGTAGCCATAAATAGGAGCGGAGTATAGGTAATCGGCTCCTTATAGGTATCCAAAAACTTCCCTTTTATCTGCTCACGCCACTGAACAATATTCGTTAAATCAGCTTCTAGAAATGAAGTTACGTGAGGTGAAATTCGCTTAGAATCAGACATGCGCTCAGAAATCATTTTGCGCATTCGATCCATTTCAACCACCTCGTCACCTGGTAAACGTAAACCTGGACCTTGACTTAAGGTACCCGAAGCAATCATGCGCTTCGAATTCCGAACAGCGATGTAGTTCAACACATCTTTCTTCGTAACTCTGCCATCCATACCCGAACCACGAATTCCACTTAATTCACGCTGAGAGACACTTTCTTGTTGGCAAATCTGCTTAATCAACGGTGACACCCAAGGATTTGATTTCACCTCTGCACCGTCAAAATTCCCTAAACTTAAATCTAATAAAGCATTCAATTCCGGTTCTGGATGAAATACTTCTTCGCTTGAGAAGCCCTTTGATTCTACAACCAAATCTTCGCTTGCGTCAATTAGACAAAAAGCTTTACCAATCGTGACAATTTGACCCTCAGGAACTAAAATTTGCTTCAAAATTCCAGCTATAGGAGATGGAACTTCCGTATCAATTTTATCTGTGGCAACTTCCAAAATGAATTCATCTGCTTCGACAAAATCACCAGGTTGTTTCAACCAGGTTAAAACAGTTGCCTCCATGATACTTTCGCCCATCTTAGGCATGATTATTTCTGTTAGCGCCATATCTATTCAGCCAAATCGTTTAGTAAAAATCTTCTCAATAAATTAATTGAAGTCAGAGAAGTCAAATGTATATTCTGAACACGTGTTCCTCCTAAAGTTAATTTACGCGTAATAACACCTGTGGGATGAGCTAATGCAATCCAAATAGTTCCAACAGGTTTCTCCGGAGTGCCACCAGCTGGACCCGCAATCCCAGATGTAGCTAATGAATATACACTGCCAGTCAAATCACGAACTCCGATAGCCATGGCTCGAATACAAGCTTCACTAACCGCACCTTCATTGCTCAATATTTGGGCAGAAACGCCTAATTGACTCATTTTTACATCATTTGCGTAGGCGAGTACCCCTCCTAAAAAATAGTCCGAACAACCTGCATGCTGCGTGAATTGAGACGCTAAATATCCTCCTGTACAACTTTCGGCTACTGAAAGAGTCGCATGTTTTGAAACCAATAATTTACCTACGACGTCCGCTAATTCATCCTTCTCATAACCAAACACATAGGATTTGATCAATGGCATAACCTGGGCAAATGCTTCAGATATTTGCTGATGTAGATTTTCAGCAGAATCTCCAAATCCTGTTAAACGCAGTTTCACAATACCTAATGAAGGTAAATAGGCTAGCTTTAGGTGTGCAGGTAATTGCAATTCCCAGTCTTGAATTAAATCCGACAAATAAGACTCTCCAATCCCAACGGTCTTCACTACCTGATGTACAATGACGGGTAGTTTAAAGTGATTAACCAAACGAGGTAAGACCTCCGTTTCCATAATCGCTTTCATTTCAAAAGGAACACCAGGCATCGAAACCCAGATTGTTTCCAATTCATTAAACCACATGGCAGGTGCTGTGCCTTGCTTATTGGGTATAAAAGTGCATTTAGTGGGTAACAATGCCTGATCACGATTTATATCGCTCAATTCCCGACCGCGCTTAGCAAAGAATTCAGTGACATCTTGCAAGGCCTGCGGATGATAAGCAAGCGTACAATCAAAAAAATCAGCCAGTATTTTTTTCGTTAAATCATCTTTTGTTGGCCCTAAACCACCCGTAATAAAAACCACATCCGCACGCTTTTGGGCTTCTTGCAATATCTGAACGATCTCATCTTTTTGATCCCCTACAGAAGATTTCCGCACGGTTTTGATGCCTAACTTATCAAGTTCAAGACTGATCCATTGGGTATTCGTGTCAAGAATTTGACCGTATAGAATCTCATCGCCAATGGTAATAATTTCTGCTCGAACCATTTAGTTTTCTTACTTTTGTACGAAAATACGATTTATTTGGTTTGGAATCACATCAAACAATCGAAAAACAAACGCCTGAAATGAAACATTCTGAAATCCATTTTGATATCAAACTTGACGAAAATAGTATCCCTGAACAAATCTCTTGGTCAGCCACAGATAACCCTAACGAAGGAATTGAGGAGACCAAAGCCATTTTAGTTGCCACATGGGATCCCTATCACAAAGGTACTCTAGCCTTACCTTTATGGACAAAGGATATGGAAATGCTTGACATGAAGCGCTTTTTCATTGAAATCATGGGAACTGTGGGTGATGCCGCTTTACAAGCAACGGGAGATACCGAGTTTGCATTTGAGGTAGAGCAGGTTTGTAAAAAGCTTTCTCAAAATTTGAAAAAAGAAATCACGGCTGCATCTAAGGGCCAATAATCTAAAAATATGCGTCTGCTCAAATCTCTCTTCCTTTGTATCATTTTCGCCACGAACGTGCAGGCGCAAAAAGGAATAAACTTTATTAAAGCGGCCAACTTACAAGCGGCGATCAATGCGGCTAAACAACAAAATAAGTTGCTTTTTGTAGAGGCATATGAGCCCACTTGCCATGTGTGTAATTCATTTAAAGGGACATTTGCGCAGCCACAAGTAGGTGCTTTGTATAATGCCAATTTTGTTAATTTTCAATTAGACGTACGTAAGCCTGAAAATTTAAAAGCATTACAACAGTTAAAAATCAACATTAACGCGACCCCTACATTTTTATTCTTTGATCCCAAAAGCATGAAATTACTTCAGGCAAAAGCATTTGGTGAAAAGGAAAACACGATTATTAATGTGAACAGCATTGCCCAAAAAGCTTCTAATCCTGCTGAGCAAGCCACCAATTTCGCGAATAAATTCAAAAGCGGTGAACGCGGATTTGCCTTCTTACTAAACTACGCCCAAGTAGCGCGTTTGACTGCAGATACGATGACCAATATCAAGATGGTCAACGAGCTGGTTAAAGTCATGCCGGCCAACCAATATGTAAGTCAAAGTGCTTTAAACATCATCCAAATGGTCATGATGAATAATAACAATGCGCTTTTTGATTATTATGTGAGTCATTTAACGCAATACAACCGGATAGCAGATCCTTCGTTGGTTAAAATGATATATGAGAATGTTTTTCAGATTGTCATGACCAGTTCTCAGGTCAATAAGCTTTCAGCTACTGAAATTGCAAAATTAAAAGATCAAATGGCGAAGACGGGAATCGATAAAGGTTCTATTGTGCGTCGAACCTGGATGGCTGAAAGTATTCATTTATTCAAGCAAAAGAAGGCAATGGCGGCTATCAATGTCATCAACGAACTTATCGATGCACTACCAAGCGCACCTGGTCCGAAAGAATACCAATATTTATGTGATTTTGTCAAATCGAAAACGAAAGACAAAGCGGCTCTTAAATTTGCACAAACGAATTGGTGTAAATTTGGGCTACGTTAATTAGCGTAAAAACGCACGGTAAAGCATAACAAGCACACAAAACAAAAACATGACGATCGATATCTTGTTGATCGTATGCATCGTACGGATGTTAAAGTTTGTTGGCGCACCCGGTTTAGGCTTTTGAAAAACTCGAATGAAATAGGTGAATATTTCGCCAACTTTAAATTGTTCCTTTAATCTGCTCATAATTAATTCGTTATCTGTGGATCTCTCCAATTACCATCATCTTTAATTAACTGAATCAATTCATCCACCGCAGCATCTGCAGGAACTGATTTTTTTACTACTTCTTGGCCACGATATAAAGCAATTTTATCTTTTCCAATACCTACATAGCCATAATCAGCATCAGCCATTTCGCCCGGACCATTTACAATACATCCCATGATACCAATTTTAATGCCTTTGAGATGATCTGTCACTTGGCGAATCTTAGCTGTCGTTTCTTGTAAATCAAACAAAGTTCGACCACATGAAGGACATGATATATATTCCGTTTTAGAGATACGCATGCGGCTGGCTTGCAAAACCCCAAAAGCCGTTGCATTCAATAATGCTTGCTTATCTAAAACATACGGCATGGAAAGCATAATCCCATCTCCTAATCCATCGATAAACAATCCACCAGCGTCCGTAGGTGCAAATAATTGCAACTGATCCGCGTCCACATTGGAGTAAGCTAATTGAATAACAACTGGAATCTGAATATCATGCTGAATCAGTTCAAAAAAGAACCGACGAAGATCAGCCATTCGGTGCGCATTATCAGAATGTAAAATCAATACAACCCGCTCATTGGGCAATTGATTAATTAACTCGATATCAGAACAATCCATTGAAATGAAATTCATTTCTGGATGCTTAGGTAAGGCCGTATGATATTCCTCTAAACTAAATAGGGGAAAAACATGCATATCACCTTGCCATTGTGGGGCATTAACAATCTGCTTTAGCCCATTTGGCAACATAAAATCAATAGAGACTTCCCCAGTGAAAATATAATCTGCCCCAAGATCATTCATAGCCCATTTGTCAGGTTCAGGCAGATAAAAGTGACCGATTGATTTTAAATCATCCATGCGAACCTCAGCCATTTGCGAGAAATCTGCCATGACCCTTGGAACTTGATGTCCACCGAAATTGCCAACTTCCCTCGTCGGCCGTCTATCATGCGCAAAAGGATTGATCGGGGAATCTAAACTTGGCATTTCAGCTTGAAATGGAGTAATTGGCGTACTAATGGAAGCACGTGACTGATAACGACGAGCAAGTTCCTGGGCAACTGGAATTTCAAATTCAGGATCCTCGGTTAATGAAACACGAATTGTGTCACCTAAACCGTCCTCTAATAAGGTACCAATCCCAACAGCCGATTTAATACGACCATCTTCCCCTTCACCAGCTTCTGTTACACCTAAATGCAATGGATAAGCCTTGAACTGACCATCAGCTAATTTCTTACTTAATAGACGATACGCTTCCACCATGACTTGAGTGTTAGACGATTTCATCGAAAGTACAATGTTATAATACTTTTCATCCTCACAAATACGCAAGAATTCCAAAGCAGATTCAACCATTCCTAATGGTGTATCGCCGTACCGACTTAATATACGATCAGATAATGAACCATGATTTGTGCCAATACGCATCGCTGTGCCATATTCCTTGCAAATATTGACCAGAGGCAAAAACTTATCGCGTATACGTTCTAATTCAGATTGATATGACGCATCCGTATAATCAATCGTCTCAAATCGCTTTTTATCGGCATAATTGCCTGGATTAATCCGAACTTTTTCAACGATTCTTGCAGCCAATTCAGCCGCATTGGGGGTAAAATGTATATCCGCAACTAGGGGAGTGTTGTACCCTCTAGCACGTAATCCCTTTCGAATATTTTCTAAATTTTGAGCTTCTTTGACAGAAGGAGCTGTGATACGAACTAACTCACAACCCGCATCGATCATCCGAATGGATTGTTCGATAGAACCTTGCGTATCCATCGTATCCACAGTTGTCATGGATTGGATTCGAATAGGAAAATCGGATCCTAAATATAAATCTCCAATCTGAACAGGTATGGTTTCTCTACGGTGATATGAAACAAGAGAACGTGCGTACTGATTGCCATCGGCAATTAAATGTGCATTAGGAGATTGAAATATTCGAGACATAAAACAAAATTACAAAGAAAAGCCCCAGCTATCAATGGAAAGATGGGGCGATTCTATATTATCTTTCTACTTACCATGAACTCTTTTTATGACCAATTGTTGCATAATAAAGTATAAATAAGTAGCACGGAACCATAATCGCATAGGCTAATTGCGTATCACCTAGTGAGTCGGCAATCGATCCATACACCAAAGGAATCAAAGCTCCTCCTGAAATCATCATGATAATTAAGGCTGAACCAATCTTGGTAAACTTTCCTAAACCTTGAATGGCTAATGGCCACATGGCAGGCCACATAAGTGCATTCGCTAAGCCCAATAATGCGATGCATAAAACAGATAAATATCCGTCTAATGCGACAGCGCCTACAGAGAAAACGATTCCTAAAATTGCCGAATAGTTTAATGCTTTCGATTGACTCAGGTATTTAGGAATGAAGAATATGCCTACGATGTAACCGGCCAACATACCATACAGGGTATAGCTGGTAAATGATTTCGCAATATCCATGCTGAAACCTTTAGAAACACCATAATTGATGATCGTATCCCCAGCCATGACCTCAACACCTACATACAAGAAGAATGCAATTAGGCCCAAGACTAAATTAGGATATTCCCAAACGCTCGATTTCGTAGCACTCTTTTCTTCCTCCGTCTCTTCTGCTTCCACTTCTGGTAGCGTAGAAAAACGTACCCATAAAGCCAATGCAACCAAAATAGCAGTCATGATACCATAAGGCATAATAACTGTTTCAAGTTTAGCCGCACCTGCAGCAGATGACAAAAGCAATCCACCAAAAATAACTTGGCTTAATATCCCAGCTACTTTATTACAAATTCCCATAACAGAAATTCGCTGTGCCGCACTCTCAGAAGGCCCTAAAATAGTCACATATGGATTGGAAGCCGTCTGCAATAAGGCTAAGCCTGTTCCGATAACGAACAGTCCTAATAAAAATAAACTGTAATTCTCAGCTTTGGCAGCAGGTATAAACAATAAAGTTCCCGCAGCCATGGCTAATAAACCAAACGACATTCCATTTTTAAAGCCCGTTTTAGCCAGCACCCAGGAAGAAGGGATTGCCATCACAAAATAGGAGATAAAGAAAGCAGAGGTAACTAATAAAGATTGAAAGTTATTCAGTTGGAACGCATCCTTAAAAAATGCAATAAGCACTGAGTTTACCCAGGTAACGAATCCGAATACAAAAAATAGTATTCCGATCATGATTAAAGGGCCATTGGATTGTTTAGTTTGTGTCATAGGTTTAGTATTGATCATTTAATGCAAAGATAGGTTTATTTGTTTTCCATTTTCCACGGGTAAAATCTGGTATTTGAATAGGAGCGGAGCCTTTTGCAATAGACTCCTCTGAAAGTGGTGAAATAGCCGACCACGCTGCTGCATCATATACGTCGATAGGTGGTGCCACTTTATTTTTAATGGATTCAATAAAGGCGCGAAGTACAAAATAATCGATTCCACCATGGCCTGCATTTTCAGCATCTGCGGCATGTGATTTCCAAAGTGGGTGATCGTATTTGTCTTGATATGGCTTAAAATCCTCCCAACGATGTTGTTTGGGAGAAACTCCCTCGAGGTAAATAGACTTGTTATCTTCTGTCCAAATCCCTTTTGTTCCTTGAACACGGAATCCCAGCGAATAGGGGCGTGGCAAGTTGGTATCGTGTGTGATTAAAATGGTTTCTCCGTTATGACACTTAATCATCGTTTGAACGACATCACCGCATTTGAAATTAACTTTTGCATTGGGATGATCTTTACCACCTTTCTCTTCGATATATTGATGTAAACCCATCGCAGGTGAAGCCATAGAGGTTAAATAGGCAAATTGATTTCCGCGATTAATGTTTAACATTTCAGCTACTGGCCCTAAACCATGGGTAGGATAGAGGTCTCCGTTTCGATCCACGGAATGTTGGGTCCGCCACTTGGCCTCAGAAAAACCTTTGGCACCAAATTCTACACCACCGCCATACGCTTGCTTTCCATCATTAAATTTGACTTCACGCAGATCATGCTGGTAGCCACATTGTAGATGAGCAAGCGAGCCAAACATCCCTTGACGCACCATGTTAAGTGCAGCCATGACATCACGACGGTAACATACATTTTCCAAAATCATGCAATGAGAACCTGTTTTCTCATACATATTTACCAAATCCCAGGATTCCTGAAGGGTTACTGTGGCAGAAACTTCTACACCTGCATATTTTCCCTGCTTCATCACCTCCAGTGCCATAGGCACATGCCATTCCCACGGAGTAGCAATCACAACGCCATCGATATCTGAACGTTTGGCTAAATTTTCAAAATCATGATCGCCTTTTTGATAAACTACAGCAGGCTTTCGACCTTTAGCCGTAATCATTTTCTGCGCTTGTTGAATTGCATTGGGGTCTACATCGCAAATGGCAACAATTTCAACATCATCCCGATACAATGCCATTTCTAGGTGATTCCGACCTCGAAGTCCGACGCCGATGAAACCTAATCGTACTTTTTCTAGTTGTATAGTCTGTGAGTGAGCTAAATGAGGCAAAAAAGCCGCGCCTGATGTATAAACGAGCGATTTAGCGATAAAATTCCTTCGCTTCATAGATTTGTTTAATAGGTTTTTAGATGATGGAATTGAAATTTAATCAAATTACTCTTGTAAATTTATACCTAAATTAAAAAAATGAACGACGCTCCAAAAGTAAGTATCTTCCGCAAAGAACATTTCAATGCTGCCCATCGGTTACATAATACTGGTTGGAGTGACGAGAAAAACAAGGAAATTTTTGGTTTATGTAATAATCCCAACTACCATGGGCATAATTATGAATTAATTATTCAGGTTACCGGAACAATTAATCCAGAAACAGGTTATGTCATCGATACAAAAGTTTTGTCGGACTTAGTACAACGCGAAGTGTGTAAGAAATTTGACCACCGCAACCTTAATTTAGATGTACCCGAGTTCGCCCAATTAAATCCTACAGCTGAAAATATCGCTATTGTGATTTATGGAAAACTTAGACCGCATATTGACACGACCTTAGATTTAAAAATTAAATTATATGAAACAGAAAGAAATTTCGTTGAATTCCCTGCTAATTGATACAGACCGTTTCTTGTTGACAGACGAAGAAATTGGTGACAATCATGTAGCCACCTCGATCGAAACACCGATGAGGGAGGATGCTTTTGTTCTTTCTGATGCAGAAAAAATTGAAAAAGTAGCTGCTCACTTTCGTGAGATCATGCTAACATTAGGTTTAGACCTAACAGATGATTCACTTCGTGGAACACCGAAGCGTGTCGCCAAAATGTACATTGAAGAAATTTTCAGTGGTTTAAATCCGGCTAACGAGCCTAAGATTGCGCTATTTGAAAACAAATTTGGTTACAATGAAATGCTTATCGAGAAGAACATCAGTTTTTACTCGAATTGTGAGCATCATTTTGTTCCGATCATGGGCAAGACACACATTGCATACATCTCATCTGGACAAGTGATTGGTTTATCTAAGTTAAATCGCATCGTTCAGTATTTTGCAAAACGTCCTCAAGTACAGGAGCGCTTAACCATGCAAATCGCTAAATACCTTCAAAAGGTATTGAAAACGGAACATGTGGCTGTTTACATTGACGCTAAACATTTGTGCGTTTCTTCTAGAGGCGTTAAAGATGATGCTACATCCACCATTACATCATATTACGGTGGTAAATTTCAAGAAGATAATACCAAGCGAGAATTTTTAGACTCACTTCACAACTAAGTAATTTGGGAACTTATATCATTGTAGGCGCCAGTCATGGTATTGGCGCCGCTACGGCCGTTAAACTTTTACAAGCAGGACATCGCGTGATTAACATAGCGCGTTCAGCAGCAGAAAATTGCGAGAATCATGTTTGGGATGCAGCTACAGATGCAGCATTGCCAACCATCGATGGACCGATTGAGGGCATAGTATATAATCCTGGTAGTATAGTTTTAAAGCCTTTTCACCGACTAAGCCAAGCGGACTTCCAGTCGGACTTTCAAATCAATGTACTAGGCGCTGTAAAAGTCATTCAAACGTATCTTCCTAATCTAAAACAAAACGGATCAGGCTCGATCGTTCTTTTTAGCACCGTAGCTGTTCAAACGGGTATGGGATTTCATGCCTCAATTGCTAGTTCCAAAGGTGCGATTGAAGGACTTACGCGATCGCTTGCCGCAGAATTATCAGCCTTACAAATACGTGTAAATGCCATTGCACCTTCATTAACAAATACACCACTGGCTGCGGCTTTGCTTAATTCTCCAGAAAAAATTGAGGCAAGTGGTAAACGTCATCCCTTAGGACGCGTAGGCGAATCCAAGGACATAGCAAATTTGACGTATTTCTTATTGGATCCAGATAATTCATGGATTACAGGTCAAATAATGGGCGTAGACGGAGGAATGGGCAAATTAAAACCAGCCTAAAGCGCGTAAAAGTGCTTTTGGTTTAATGCCATGTTGGTGGCGTTCCAATCGATTTTCTTGGTAAAATGAGCTTTGCGTATTGGACAGTCGTCTATTGCACAGTGTGAACAACAATCATCCAAACACGGATCTACGTGTACAAATATCTCAATTTCGGTGGGTAAGACTTCACTAATTTTGACTTCAAAGTCATGAATTTCATCATGCACACGGTTTAAATCCCAGTAACGTGGCAAGGTTAAATGGCAATCAATGTGTAAATCACCGCCATATTGCTGAATACGTAAATTGTGTAGGTCAATCCAAACAACCCGCCTGTGCTGCGTAATCCATTCAATTACTTTATTAAACACCGTAGGATTAGTTTCATCCATCAAAGCTGCTACTGCTTCTCGAATTAAACGAATACCTTGCCAGCACATCATCGCGGCGAATAACAAAGAAGCTAACGCATCCACCCAAAGCCATTGAGTTAAATACGTGACTGCCAAGGCAAAAACGATAAAAAAACCATTA
This sequence comes from uncultured Cytophagaceae bacterium, assembly GCA_903898715.1. GTDB lineage: Bacteria > Bacteroidota > Bacteroidia > Cytophagales > Spirosomataceae > Aquirufa > Aquirufa avitistagni. The sequence goes on along the minus strand of CAIUGL010000121.1, from coordinate 19,912 downwards.
TAAGCATCTAATTTCAAATGTTTCCCATCAGCTACTAATGCCGGGGAGTGTGAATTTTTCCCTACTTGAACGAGGTAAAAACCCATGATGCCATTTAGCAAAGCGGAACCCAACGAAACATACATACTGAAATCTAAACGCTGTAAACTCGGCGTTGCAATTAAATGCTGAGACGCATGTAAGAAAATATAGGCCGCCGCAAGCAAAATCAAAACGCCCTCTAATCCCGAAGCGAAAAATTCAATTTTCCCATGACCATAGGGATGGTTTAAATCGCGAGGTAAAGAAGCCAAATAGATTGAATAATAGGCAAATGCCGCTGCAACAACATTAATGATGGACTCTAACGCATCCGTCAATATGGCTGTGGAACCACTTAGGTAATAGGCATAAAACTTTGCCGACATGATCAGCAAACTCAAGAAAAAGGAAAAAATAATTAGCCTTTGTTTCATGCGCGTAAATTGTCAACAAAGATAGTATTTTTGTTGGATGGAACAGGAATCAAACCCGTGGAAAACACTCCGTGAAGAAATACGATACGAAAACGATTGGATTCGTGTCGAACATCATGATGTCATTAAACCCAACGGAGAACCTGGAATCTACGGCAAAGTCCATTTCAAAAATACAGCGATCGCTGTACTGCCCATCGACCGTGAAGGATACACCTATTTAGTTGGCCAATACCGCTACACCATCCATGCCTATTCATGGGAATTACCTGAAGGTGGTTGTCTACATGAATTACCTCTGGAAGCAGCCAAACGCGAATTAAAAGAAGAAACAGGCCTAATTGCAGAAAAATGGACGTTTTTGGGGGAGCAGTACCTCTCAAATTCGGTTACTGATGAAAAATCGATGATGTATTTGGCAGAAAATTTATCGATGAAAGAGTCTGAGCCTGAATCCACCGAGATACTACAAATCAAAAAAATCCCCGTTCGAGAGGCCATTCAAATGGCATTAAACGGGGAAATAAAAGATGTTTTATCAGCAGCGACCTTAATGACTTACGCGCTAAAGTTCCCAGGTTTGCATCTCACGTAACTCATCATAATCAGTCAGATCATATTTGATAGGTACAATACTCACGTAATTGGCTGCTAGAGCATCCAAATCCGTATTATTCCCTTTGTCGAAATGCTCTATATCTCCATCCATCCAATAGTAAGGCTGGCCGTATGGATCCTTGCGCTCTGCAAAACGCTCCCGATAAACTGCATCTGCTTGTTTTACGACATTGATTCCTTTGGGTGCTTCTGCCGACTTCTCCGGAAAATTAACATTCAACGTCAAGCCTTTCGGTAGACCATGTGTTAAAACTTGTTGGCTTATTTTAATAATAAAATCATGACAGTGACTGAAATCTGCATCAGCGCGAAAATCACACAAGGAGAATCCAATGGCAGGAATTCCTTCCATGGCAGCTTCGATAGCGGCAGACATTGTACCTGAATATAAAACAGAAATCGAGGCGTTTGAACCATGGTTGATACCAGAAACAACCAAATCAATATTTCGATCCTTTAAAATCAAATGTTTTCCAATCTTGACGCAATCGGCTGGAGTTCCGGAACATTTATAGGATTTGACCTGAGGACCAAAGTCAAACGTTTCTGTCACGCGTAGGGGAGTTCCCATGGTAATGGCATGTCCCATGCCAGATTGATGCGTATCCGGTGCAATTACAACTACTTCACCCATTTCAGCCATAATCTCGGTTAAAACACGAATTCCTTTGGAAGAAATAGAATCATCATTGGCAATTAAAATAAGTGGCTTCATAGATTGTATATTTGTGCGCAATTTACAAATTTGCGCGCATTAAATTAGTCTATGCAATTCCGAAAAGCAGTCATTTCTGATATACCAGTCCTCCAACAAATCGCTGAAAAAGCATGGCGGCCTACATACAGCCATATTTTATCCGAGGACCAAACGATTTATATGTTGGATATGATGTATGGAACGGAAGTTTTGATGAAGCAAATCAATTCACAAGTTGAGTTTTTTTTGGCCTTAGAAGCAGATCTAGTGATTGGTTATTTCGCGATGGAAATTACGGAACCTATTAAAATGAAATTGCACAAAATCTATCTTGATCCAGACCAAAAATCAAAAGGCGTAGGAAGTCAAATCATTGCGTTCATTAAAGAATACGGATTTAAAGCAGGAGTGAAGCACATTGAATTAAATGTAAATAAATTCAATTCAGCTGTTCAATTTTATGAAAAAATGGGCTTCTTCCGAGCAAAAGAAATGGTCCTAGATATAGGTAATGGCTATGTTATGGACGATTATGTGATGCAATTGAATCTAGAGTCAACTCAATAAGTTTTTGGATCTGACCTTCGGGGTCTTGTGAAAATTCATGTGTTTGGCGATTCGCTAAAATGGCATTAAGCGAGATCATTTCATGACCCAAAGATGCTGCAAAGGCGTAATATGCCGCTGTTTCCATTTCAATATTAGTGATCAAATGCCCATCAAATGCATGAGTCGCAATATCCTGCAAGAAATTAGGCAACATGGAATTCATCCGAACAGTTCTTCCTTGAGGTGCATAAAACCCAGGAGCCGTTAACGTATATCCACGCAACGGAATCATCTGAAATTGATTTACTAGTTTTGAACTAGCCTGAGCGCCATACACAGGCAATGGATAATGAATCGACTCACACCAATCCCGCAATAGATCACTTGAGAGCATTTTATCAGATTCAAATCCATAAAACTGTGCCAAATTATCAAATCCGATGGCTGCCTCCGAAACTAAAAATGTATCTATAGGTATATCAGATTGTATACTCCCAGAAGTACCTATACGAATCAGATTCAAGGATTTTTTAACTGATTTTTCCAGACGTGTCTCAAAATCGATATTGACCAACGCATCCAATTCATTCAACACGATTTCCACATTATCCGCACCAATACCACTGGAGATAACACCCAAGCGCCGACCGCCTAGTTCCCCAAAATGGCTTACAAATTCACGTTTATGAATTTGGGTATCAATTCGATCGAAATATTGGGAAACTTTGGGAACCCGTTCAGGATCACCCACTAAGATCAATTGGTCAGGCAATTGATCCGGGCGAATCGCTAAATGGTACGAACTACCGTCCGGATTAATGATTAAGTCAGTTGGCGAGAAATAGGTCATCCGCGAAATTATTGATAATTTCCGAAATCATTTCATTTATATGGTCAGCAACAAAGCAGAAATACATGCCGTTATTCTCCAACATTTAGAGGAACGCATGGAGCAAGGTATAAAAGATTATTTGTTGGCCAAAGAATCCCGTGATTCCGATACAAAAAGTAGTGCCGGGGATAAATTTGAAACGGGAAGAGAAATGATGCAACGAGAAATGGATAAGATAAGTGCGAGTTTGGATATGCTAAAAGGCCAACTAGCCCAAATGAAGCGCATTGATATACACGAAAATCCAACGCGCGTGGGCCTAGGCAGTTTCATCGAAACGGATGCAGAGAACTATTATCTTTCTGTTGGATTAGGAAAATTAAGTTGCTCAGGAACTCCATTTTATGCAATTTCAGCAGATTCGCCCATCGGGGAATTACTCGTAGGAAAACAAACCAATGAAATCATTGAATTAAGAGGAAGAAAAATAACTATAAAATCAATCTTATGAAAAATGCGCATTATCTGTATTTGCTTTTATCTATCGTAGGTGGAGGAATTACGGCCTATTTTGTCTTTGTAGGTATACAAGAAAATGGAGGAAACTTTGATGTCATTGCCTTCTGCAAAAGTACCTGGACCATGGATCCTTATGCTAAAAGTTTGAGTTGTGATTTTTGGACGGGAGCCATTACGGGAACCTTTTTTATGTTGGTCGAAGGAATCCGCATCAAAATCAAATACCTTTACCTATACTTAGCAGCAACGGTATTGATTGGCTTTGCTTTTGCCTTTCCCTTATTTTTGTTTGTAAGACATCGTCAATTAGCCTAAATACATGGAAGAATATATTAATACATTTCCTGAAGCCACTCAGAAAATTTTACGTGAAGTGCGGGATGCCATTCGATCGGTTGTTCCAGAAGGAACGGAAGAGATTATGGCGTATGGAATGCCAACGTTCAAATACAAGAAAAATCTAGTTCACTTTGCCGCTTGGAATAATCATTTGGGATTCTACCCAACGCCTAAACCTTTGGTTGTTTTCCAAGAGCGATTAAATGCATTTGAAGGTTCGAAAGGGGCTGTTAAGTTTCCGTATCATTTACCGATGCCACTCGAATTGATAAAAGACATCACGCGTTTCCGCGTGGAAGAAGTCGATAAATAAAAAATGGCTCAAGATTGAGCCATTTTTTTCTTTTCAATTTTTTCATTTCTGCCAAAGGACTTAAACCCTAGCTCCGGCGAATAACCTACCGAATTTTTGGAATAATATCCTTTTTCATTGTAAGGACGCTTTCGCGGATGGTCTTTACATGCGGGCGAACAAGCGCCCTCCATTTCTTTCAAGCAACTCGGACAAATAGCTAAATGCTCATTGCATTCTGGATTTGCACAGTTGACCATGTGATCAGATGCTTCCTGACAAACAAAACAAGTGGAAATAACCTCCGGATTAACCGAATTAACTTGTGTGGCCACCCGATTATCAAACACGTAACAAGAACCATCAAAGTCTTCGCCACCTTCCTCTAGACCATATTTAATTATCCCACCGTGCAATTGGTACACATTCTCAAACCCTTTTTCCAATAAATAAGCAGACGCTTTTTCACATTTAATACCACCTGTACAATACGTAATTACCTTTTTCCCTTTCAAATGTTCAATCTCTTGCACATGATCTGGCAAATCACGCAAATTCTCCATGTCAAAGGTATACGCACCTTTAAACCGTCCTAATTCATGCTCGTAGTTTGAGCGCATATCTACCAAGACGACATCGGGATCGTTTTTCAACATCTCCTTAAATTCCTTCGGTTTAAGATGTTTACCCGTCTTAATGCGTGGATTCACTGGCAAGTCGGAATGAACAATCTCTGCTTTAACACGTACATGAAGCTTGTTGAAGGTATGTTTATCGTGAGATTCAATTTTGAAATCAAAATCTGTTCCAGCAAAAATAGGGTCATTTTCTAACCACCGCATGTAGGCGTCACAATCTGATCTTAGACCAGAAATGGTACCATTTAATCCTTCAGCAGCGACAATGACACGGCCGAGCAGATTATTTTCGATACAAAAAAGGTGGTGTTTGATGCGATACTCCTCCGGATTGGGAATAGGAGTATAGTTATAGTAAAGTAACACACTGTAAGGCTTCATCTTCAACATGATTTACAGATTAAACAAAAAATTTCGTGACGATGGGGAGATTCGAACTCCCATACCTAAAGCGGCACTACCACCTCAAAGTAGCGTGTCTACCAATTTCACCACATCGCCAAAAACGGTTAGCAAAATTACCAAATATTTACTTACTTGCCAACAATTCAAAAATTCAAATAATTCAATTAATGGCTTTAGAACTAAGCGGAAAACTAATCAAGAAATTACCTGAAGTTACAGGAACAGGTAAAAATGGTTCCAACTGGATCAAACAAGAGTTTGTCCTTGAAACACAAGATCAATATCCTAAAAAAGTTTGTATGTCGGTGTGGGGAGACAAAACCCAAGATCTAGCACCCGTACAAGAAGGAGAAATCGTTAAGGTTCAATTTAATGTTGAATCCCGCGAATATAACGAACGTTGGTACACTGAAATCCGTGCTTATCGTCTAGATCGCACAGGTTCAAGCCCAAGCGTTCCACCAAATGTAGAAGCTAGTCCAGCAGGCGGATATCAATTCCCTCCATTGGCTGCTGAAAGTGGTGACGATTTGCCATTTTAAGTACAACTAATATTTTAAAGACTAATGCCTAAGGGGTCCAACCTTGGGCATTTCTTTTTTTGATCAGACAACTGTTTGTACTTCACGTGCATCTTGCTGGTCGATTTTTACATTTAGTTCAACTGCATGAGATTTCTTTTTTTACTCTTACTAAGTAGCTTTTCGGCTTTTGGCCAAAATTCATTACACCTTCATCTTCAAGATACCAACAAAGAATCGCTTCCTTTTGCGACGATTCTATTAAAAAAATCCTCCGATTCAAGCTTAGTCAAAGGAATGAATACGGATGAAAATGGCGATTTGCGTGTGAGCAAACTACCAGTAGGAAAGTTTACCCTGACGATTCAGTCCACCGGATTAAAATCATTCAAATTAGACCTAGAAGAAATTACGGCCGATAGCAAAATCGAATTAGGCATCATTACCTTAAGTCCACTGAGCACCGAATTAGCGGAGGTTAAAGTCACAGCGACCAAACCATTCATTGAAAGGAAATTAGATAAGACAATTGTCAATGTAGAAAACTCAGCCATGGCTGCCGGAAATACCACCATGGAACTATTGGAGCGTTCCCCAGGGGTGATTGTGGATAAAGATGGAAACATTTCACTACGCGGAAAATCAGGAGCCAAAGTGATGATTGATGGTAAAATTTCATATTTAACAGGAGCTGATCTAGCAAATTATCTGAAGAATTTACCTGCAGACCAAATATCCCAATTAGAGATTATGGCAAACCCTTCCTCGAGTTATGATGCAGCGGGAACGGGAGGAATCATCAACATTAAGTTAAAGAAGAATTCAAACATCGGCCTGAATGGATCCGCCAATGCAACCTTCGCTCAAGGTATATACGCTCGCGAGAGTGCAGGAGTAAATCTAAACTACCGGAAAAATGGCTGGAACTGGTTTGGGAACGGTTCTATAGTGAATCGCACCCTGTTAGAAAGAAATAACTTAGTTCGAAATTTTAGGGCGCAAAATGAAGTTTGGGAAAATAGCTTTGCCTACAAAAACGAGAATCAAAGTACTCAACTCAAAGGTGGGGTTGACTGGTATTTCTCCAAAAAAACTACATTGGGCATCTTGGTTTCAGGCAATTTCAATCAGTATACCTTACGGGATGGCTTGAATAAAACCACGCAAAATACGACAGCAGGCGATGCCCTTTTTCGGTTGAACACGATCAATAATGTAGGCAATCCCAGTCAGAATTATGCTGCTAATTTCAATGTAAAACATACGTATGATAGCACAGGAAGGGAATTGACGATTGACTTGGATTATGCGCGCTTTGCCGACAATAGCACATCGAATCTAAAATCTCAGTTTTTAACAGGTAATTTCAAACCTTTGCGTGTCGATTCTTTGTTGATTAATGATGCCAAATCATTCGTGGACCAATACTCCTTTAAACTAGATTACGTCATTCCTTCATTCTTAAAATCTAAATGGGGAACTGGACTTAAATCTTCCTACGTACAAACGGATAACGATTTACGCTTTCAAGGAAAAAATGAAGGTGACGCACAGTTTAAGTTTTTAACAGGTCAAAGCAATCAATTTATTTACCGCGAGCAAATTCATGCAGCCTACCTAAATACGGAACGGGCTATCGGAAAATTTAGTTATCAGCTTGGCTTACGCGGTGAATGGACCGTAGCAGATGGCATTTCGGAAGCATATACATCAAACGTAAAAGATTCAACGTTCCATCGAGATTACGCACAGTTATTCCCAAGTGCATTTATCCAATATGATTATTCCCCCAAACACAGTTTTGGATTTAACTATTCCCGTCGCATCGACCGTCCAAATTATGGGGATCTAAATCCATTCGTATTCTTTCTAGATAATTACACGTTTAAAGTGGGCAATCCCATGCTGACGCCACAGCTAACTAATTCGATTGAATTAAGCCATACATTTTTGGGCGCTTTCAGCACGACATTCGGCTACAGCCATACAACCAACGTCATCACTGAAATATTAAAACAGGATACGGAAGCACGAATATCCTATCAAACCACGGCTAATATGGCTGAAAGGACGAATTATAGCTTAGGGTTTTCATTACCTATACCGATTAAGAAATGGTGGACGAGCAATACAGATATCTATTTCAATCGGGCAGAGCTAGAAGGTAAAGTTGAAAATGCAGCTTTAAGTCCGGCAAGAAACATGTTCTACATCAATACGAATCATATTTTCACATTACCAAAAGATTACCGATTTGAAATTGGCGGAAATTATTTCACCGGAGGGTTGGAAAGTGCCTTTATTTTTGGAGCAGCAGGTGCACTTAATTTAGGCATTCAAAAAACTATGCTGAACAAGCGAGGTGTTTTGCGTTTAAATGCACAAGACGTTTTATTTACCTCGAATCCAAATGTATATATCAAATACGGCGACTTAGATATCGTCGTTCGACCACGTCAGGATTCGCGTGTTGTACGTTTGAATTTCACATACAGGTTTGGAAATATGGCCATAAAAGGAGCGAGGGTACGAGCCACCGGATTAGATGCCGAAAAATCTAGAGTAAAAACAAAATAGTAATTACTCTAGATAACCGAATTTCCCCATTTCAAAATCCTCAAAAGCCTGCATAATTTCTTGTCGGCTATTCATCACAAACGGCCCATGTGCTGCAATTGGTTCACGAATCGGTTCGCCGCTCAGTATCAAAACCACCGACTCTTCAGTTGCCTCAATCTCAAATTGAGTTCCATCAGTATTAAATAAAACGAAATGATTTTCAGGGGCTATCTCAACACCATTTACACGGATTTCTCCGTCGATGACCACTAAAGCCGTATTATATTCAGCAGGAAAATCAAAACTTGCCTTTCCTCCTGGACTCAATTTGGCATTCAACAAATTAACTGGTGTAAAAGTGCTTGCTGCTCCTTGCGCAGTTTGATAAGAACCTGCAATCACTTCCACCTCGCCTAAATGAACAGGAACACGCGGAATCTGTTGGTTTTCGATGGCTTGGTACTTAGGTGCCGACATCTTATCCTTCGCCGGTAAATTAACCCACAGCTGAACCATCTGAAAATCACCACCTGATTTACTAAATTCTTCTTCGTGGTATTCTTTATGCAATACACCTGAAGCGGCAGTCATCCATTGAACATCGCCTTCGCTAATAATACCTCCGCCACCAGCACTGTCATGATGCGCGACACGCCCTTTGTAAGCAATGGTTACCGTTTCAAATCCACGATGTGGATGTACACCTACGCCGCGCGGTGTGTCTGAAGGATCGAAATGAAATTTGGCACCGTAATCCATCATGATAAATGGACTCATGCGCTGCATGTCTAAGCCTTGTCTACTCGGGATGAAATTATGCACCCGAAATCCATCACCTACAAAATGAGGAGGTCCAGGAGGGTAAATGGCTTGAATCGACTTGGTGGACATATTACAATGTTAAGGACATGGCTTGATGAACAATATCTGCTTCTATAAAAGTTCCGCCATATGGTTCAAAACCTAAAGAAGCGTAAAGCGGCATGACGGTTTGTTGGGCATGCAAATAAAAATAATTTACCTCGGGATATGCCATTTGGGCCTCCTGAATTAAAAAACGCACTATTTCCGAGGCATACCCCTTACCGCGATAAGATGCTAAAGTAGCAATACGTTCAATCTTAATGCCTTTATCTGTTTTGCGATAACGACCTGTGGCAACAGGTTGACCATCAACCCAATACAAATAATGAATCGCTACTGCGTCCAATTCATCAAATTCTTCTTTCGGTAAGCACTTTTGTTCCACAACGAAAACCTCCGTTCGAATCGCAAAAACAAGATCGATATCAGCAGGGGATAGGGCCTGCGTAATTTTATTTATCCTGCTTTCCATACGCTTCAATGATCTTGCGAACTAAGCGGTGACGCACAACGTCTGAGCCATCTAATTCCACAAATGAAATACCGTGTATACCGGATAAAATTCGTTCCGCTTCACCTAAACCGGACGTTTGATTTTTGGGCAAATCCACTTGCGATTTATCACCTGTAATGATTGTTTTTGACTGAATACCCATACGCGTCAAGAACATCTTCATTTGCATCGACGTGGTATTTTGTGCCTCATCTAGCAAAATAAAAGCTTTGTTGAGCGTCCGACCACGCATATAAGCCAAAGGTGCAATTTCAATGGTCCGATTTTCCAAATAGAATTTCAACTTCTCCGCCGGAATCATATCATCCAAGGCATCATAGATGGGACGTAAATAAGGATCAATTTTTTCCTTCAAATCACCCGGTAAAAAACCTAAATTTTCTCCAGCTTCTACCGCGGGACGCGTAATGATGATTTTTTTAACTTCTTTATTTTTCAATGCTTTGACAGCCAAAGCCACCGCTGTATAGGTTTTTCCTGTACCTGCAGGTCCAATGGCAAAAACGATATCATTCTCAATGGCTGCGTCTACGAGTTTCCGTTGGTTAGGCGTTTTAGCTTTAATCACAATCCCTTTGTTACCAAAAAGCAACACATCTTTATCCTCAACCCATGGAGTGACAGTTTCTTCACCCGTTGGATTTAACACCGAATCAATGTAGGCCTTCATGTGAATTGCCGTAAACGTACTGTGTTTATTCAGGTGCTGAATGCATTGATTAACGATCGCTTCGACTAAGGCAATTTGATCATCTGAACCTCGAATGGTTAATTGATCACCGCGAGAGATGATTTTCGTTTGTGGAAATGCGTCCACGAGTAATTGAAAATGTGCATTGGAAACTCCAAGAAACTCGATCAGGGAGATTTCGGACAAGGATATATTTTTCTCGATCAACTAGTTATGATTATGGCATGAATGAAAGTACTAAAATAGGGAAATCTTGAAATTTTATCCGATGATTTACATGTTAATTTTATATAAAATTTGTAAAATTGTAGTCTATGGATTCGAATACCCCCGCACAAATTTTCAATAAAGGACGACAAGGCTCTGGCAATGTTCGTTCAAATGCTCCGCAGCGCTTAAGTGATCTGGGATTAGGTAAATTACCACCCCAAGCAGTTGATTTGGAAGAAGCATTATTGGGTGCGTTGATGTTGGAAAAAGAACCCTTGGCCAATGTCATTGAGTTACTTAAGCCAGATAGTTTTTACAAAGAATCGAATCAAAAGATATTCGGGGCCGTTCAGGCTTTGTTTCAAGCTTCGCAGCCGGTTGACTTGTTAACGGTCAACAACTACCTTAAAAGTACAGGGGATCTAGAAAAAGCGGGTGGTACCAGTTATTTGGCCCAATTAACGTCACGTGTTAGTTCCACATCCAATGTTGAATTCCACGCGCGTATCATCATTGAGCAATACATTAAGCGTCAGTTAATTCAAATCTCTTCCGAAATCCAGCGATTATCTTACGAGGATACGACGGATGTGTTCCACATTTTAGATAAAATGGAACAAGAGCTTTTTACGATTGCGGAATCGAACATTCGTAAGAACTACGAGAGTATGTCCGACATCTTAAAAAAGGCTGTAGAGGAACTTGAGAAGAAACAATTACAAAAAAGTGGCTTAACGGGGGTTCCATCTGGTTTTACAGATTTGGATCGTTTGACTTCTGGCTGGCAAAAACAAGAATTAATTATCATCGCCGCGCGTCCAGGTATGGGTAAAACCGCCTTTGTCGTTTCGGCTTGTCGGAACGCTGCCGTTGATCATGGTCAAGCCGTTGCGCTATTCTCACTTGAGATGAGTGCGGTGCAATTGGTTAATCGTATTATATCCGCTGAGGCTGAAATTGAGGCAGAAAAAATTCGTCGGGGTAAATTAGAACCGCATGAGTGGCAACAGCTTCACACGAAGATCAAAGGCCTTTTTGAAGCCCCGATATTCGTTGATGATACGCCAGCCTTATCTATTTTGGAATTACGTGCCAAGTGTAGACGTTTAAAAGCCCAAAAAGACATTCAATTAATTGTCATCGATTACTTGCAGTTGATGACCGGTGATTCCTCTGGTAAAGGTGCCTCTGGAAACCGTGAACAAGAAATTGCACAGATTTCACGTGCATTGAAGCAATTAGCCAAAGAACTCGACGTTCCCGTAATTGCACTTTCACAGTTGAACCGTTCTACGGAAACGCGTGGAGGTAACAAGAAACCACAACTTTCTGACCTTCGTGAATCTGGAGCCATTGAGCAAGATGCCGATCAGGTTATGTTTATCTACCGTCCGGAATATTACGGCATCACAGCGGATGACCAAGGAAATTCCTTGGCTGGCATGGGAGAGATCATTATGGCCAAAAACCGTTCCGGTTCACTCGACAGTGTTTGGTTGAAATTCATCGGTAAATTCACGAAATATTGTGATTTAGACTTCCAGCCATTTGGTGGCGGTGAAGGAGGAGAGAGCTTCAATTTAAGTGCACTTGGCGATCAAACGTCGACCTTCGAACAAGGAAATTCTGATGCTGTTTTCAAAGGCAGTAAAATGAATTTACCACCAGAGGATTTTGATCCGCTGAATAGCCCATTTTAACTAGACGTCAGACGCTAGACGTCAGACATTAGACGTTAGTTAAAAGATTATAGCATCTAGAAAATATAGACTCTAACGTCTAGCGTCCAACGTCTGACGTCTATCTTAACTTTAACCTAACAATATTCTCCACATGATGCGTCTGTGGAAACATATCCACCGGATGTACCACATCTACTTCGTAAGCAACATCCAATAAAGCCAAATCACGCGCTTGCGTAGCCGGATTACAACTCACATAAACAATCGTGTGAGGTTGTACCTCTAAAATCTGATTCACCACATCTAAATCCATTCCCGCGCGCGGTGGATCTGTGATGATGACATCTGGATTCCCATGAATCGCAATAAATTCACGTGTGAGTACCTTCTTCATGTCACCCGCAAAGAAGGTGGCATTCGTAATTCCATTCAAAGAAGCGTTGATTTTCGCGTCTTCGACGGCCATGTCGACATACTCGAGGCCAACAATCTTAGCCGCATGTTTGGCGAGAAATAAACCAATCGTTCCAGTTCCTGTATACAAATCATAAACAACTTCATTACCCGTCAGGCCAGCGTATTCCCGGACTAATTGGTATAAATGAAGCGCTTGTTTAGCATTCGTTTGGAAGAACGATTTGGGACCGATTTGAAATTTCAAATCCTCCATTACTTCTAGCATAAATGGTTTTCCATCAAAACAAACCACCTCTAAATCGTGGAACGTATCGTTTCCTTTCTGATTGATGACATAATTCAATGAGGTGATCATGGGGAATGCCGACTTCAAATAGTTCATCACTAAATGAATCTCATCTTCAGTGGCATAAGCAAATTGCACCGTCACCATTAGTTCGTCCGTCAGGGTATTGCGAATAATTAGGTTACGTAATGCTCCTTCTTTTTGCATCTTCAACTCATAGAAAGAAATTCCATGCGTTTGAGCAAAATCACGTACACCATTCCGAATGGCATTGGATGGGTCTGGCTGTAGATAACAATGATCCACCGGTAAAATTTTATCGAAACGACCTGGAACGTGAAAACCTAAGGCATTCATCGATCCCAAATCTTCTTTTCCTATTTCATCTTCCGTGAGCCAACGGGCCGAAGAAAAGGTAAATTCTAACTTATTACGGTAATAATATTCTTCCGAACTACCCAAAATAGGCTGAAATTCAGGCAATTTAACTTTAGCGATTCGAGTCAAATTATCTCGTACCTGGCGTTCTTTAAAGGCAATTTGAGACGCATAGGAAACATGCTGCCACTTACAACCTCCACAAATTCCAAAATGTACACAGGCAACTTCTGTCCGATGTTCGGATAAAGGTTGAATGTTAATGGCCTGCGCTTGCTTGAAACTCTTTTTTGATTTTAAAATCCGTAAATCCGCTATGTCACCAGGGGCCACAGGACCCTGAACAAAATTGACTTCATCATTCACTTTGGCAATGCATTTAGCCTCTGCAGCAAAATCTAAAATGGCTATTTGCTCCAAAACCACCGGCACTTTCTTTTCCTTCTTCTTACTCATCTTTTGTAAATATGTGCAAAAATAAGGCTTTAAATGGTCAAGCCAACCAATTCCAGATAAAACCTTAACTTCGCATCGAAATAATCAGGTATGAAAAATAAGGTTGTCATCATCACAGGCGCTTCATCAGGAATTGGAAAAGCATTGGCTTTTGAATTTGGAAACCAAGGCGCCAAAATTGTTATCACCGGCCGCAATGAAGCTAATTTGCTACATGCCGCAGAAGAACTTGGTCATGCACACATTGAAGTGACATCAATCGTATGCGACAGTAGCTCGGAGGAGCAGACCAAGGCCATGATCCAACAAACCATTCAGACGTATGGACAGATTGATTTGCTGATCAATAATGCAGGTATATCGATGCGGTCAATGTTTGAAACGGTCAACCTGAACGTCTTGAAACAAGTGATGGACATTAATTTTTGGGGCACTGTGTATGCATGTCACGCTGCTTTACCTTATTTAATACAATCGAAGGGCGGAATCATCGGAATTTCATCCATTGCGGGATACCGAGGTTTGCCGGTCAGAACTGGATATTCAGCCTCAAAATTTGCGATGAATGGCTTTCTAGAGGCCTTACGCACGGAATTATTAGACACAGGCGTTCACGTATTAACTGCTTGCCCTGGATTTACGGCTTCCAATATCCGAAGTGCATCGTTAGTTGGCGATGGTTCCCTCGCCGGAAGTTCCATGCGCGAAGAAGGCAAAATGATGTCGGCAGAAGAGGTCGCTCACGCTATCCGAATAGCGTATCAAGCACGCAAAAAAACATTGGTATTAACTTTCCAAGGAAAGCTAACGGTATTCTTAAATAAATGGATGAACGGCTGGCTGGACCGTATGGTCTACAATACCTTAAAAAAGGAGAAAGATAGTCCCTTAACATAAAAAGCCCTGCCAGATAAAATCTAGCAGGAGCTTACACCCATTAACTTACCACTCTATTAATATCAGTTGGCTAGGTAAAAAAGCTAATTTCTTTAGGGCTTAAATTCCGAATAAATGCCTCTTGCATTGATTCCAAATAAGGAATCGCATATTCGAATTCCTGAATTAACTCCATAAAATAAGCCCGTTCAAATACTAAAAACTCGGACAATTCAGTCGTCATGGCTGTACAGACATAACGTCCTTCGCTAAAAGCCTCGTCTAATCCAATGAAAACGTTTCGCTGGCTAATCGTTAATTTCTTGTCTTTTTCAGGCCATTGCATTTCCATGGAACCCCGATTTAAGTAAAAGACAAACTCCGCTTTTTGGCCTTGTCGGAACAAAAACTCCGCTGGCAGATAATTGATCAAAATACCACTTGCGAGTATTTTCCGTTCCGTATCAATTAAAAGATCCTTTGTTTTTTCCATTGCTGAACAAAAGTAGACGCATTCATCCAAGTGATTCATGATAATCATCAGTTTCCCATGTGCGATTTGTCACAAATTACCTTCGAAAAAGCCATCATTTTTGTGTAAAATTTGGTGATATGCACGCAAGTGAAGTAGAAGAAATAGCCACCCTTACTGAAACAACCTGTTTTCATTGCCATGAAATCTGTCAAGATGATACCATCGAATACGACGAAAAAGCGTTCTGCTGCCATGGATGTAAGCAGGTATACCAACTACTGAATGACAACTCGCTAGCGGAATTTTATGTCTGTGATGTAAATCCAGGAAAAGCACCTTCGGCACAAAATTTTGAATTTCTAAATAATCCCCATTTTCAAGATAAACTTATCAGTTTTTCAAGTCAAGGCGTTTCAAAAGTCAATTTTCATTTACCTGCCATACACTGCCGATCCTGCCTATGCTTACTTGAAAACCTCCAAAAACTAAATTCAGGAATCGTCAAAACAACTTTGAATTTTGGCAAAAAAGATCTGACTGTTTGGTTTCAAGAAGACCAGATTAACTTAGGTCAAATAGCCACTTTACTCGCTAGTTTAGGCTATGAACCCTTAATATCGTCAGATGAAGTTTCAAAAGAAAAACGAAAACAAGTTAATCATCAAACTCAGTTATTTATCAAATTAGGGATTGCTGGTTTTTGCGCAGGCAATGCCATGTTATTTAGTTTCCCTGAATATTTAGGCATCGAAGATGGATCACTCAAACAGCTCTTCGGGTATCTAAATATTGCATTAGGCAGTTTGGCTGTCTTTTACTCCGGATCAGATTATTTCAAAAACGTATGGGCCCACCTGAAACTGGGAAAAATGACGATTGAATTACCTATTTTAATCGGTATCCTCGTTGGTTACGGCCGCAGCGTTTACGAAGTATTTTCGCATACGGGAGCTGGCTACATAGATTCCGTATCAGGACTTATTTTCTTTTTGTTGATAGGGAAGTGGTTCCAACAAAAATCCTTCGATTTCCTATCATTTGAACGTAATTACAAGTCATATTTCCCTTTGGTGATAAGCAAATTGGAAGGTGGAAAAGAAGTGAATTATCCGCTTAATGAAATCAAAATAGGTGATCGCTTAATCATACGAAATCAAGAAATCATTCCAGCAGATGCGGTACTTATTTCGGGTTCTAGCCAATTGGATTACAGTTTTGTCACAGGGGAGAGTGAAATGGTTAGAATTAATGCAGGGAATTCGATGTATGCTGGCGGCCGACATACCGGTGAGCGTATCGAAATTGAAATCAAAAAAGAGCTTAAGCAGAGTCATTTGACCCAGTTATGGGAGCAGCAGGCCTTTAAAGATCCATTGCATAAAACTGAGAATTGGGAAAATTTTGCGAATCAAGTTGGCGTGTATTTTACAGTAGGCCTCCTTAGTCTAGCCATTATCGTAGGCAGTTACTGGCTCTATACTGATCCAAGCAGGTGGTCCAATGCCGTCGTCAGCATTTTAGTTATTGCCTGCCCGTGTGCATTGGCCATCTCATATCCATTTGCACTTGGTCAGGGGATTCGTTGGCTTGCAAAAAGTAATTTTTTCATCAAAGACATCCAGGCCTTTGAGCGCATGGCTCAGGTAGATACCATTGTATTGGACAAAACGGGCACATTAACGTTACCGAGTACCCTAGAACCCATCGCAAAACTAACGAGGGAATTAAGCTCATCAGAATGGAGTGCACTTTATTCGTTGGCCTTACAATCCACCCATCCCATGTCGCGTCAATTCGTACGCTATGTGCCTGAAAAACAGCTAATTGTACCGTTAGAAAAATTTACTGAAAAAACGGGTAAAGGACTTGAAGCCATCATCGAAGGAGTCGAATATCGTCTATTAAATGCCAAATATACCGGACACCGCGTACCTAAAGACAACAACTACATCCGGTCGGAATCGCAATTGTATATTCAAATTGGAGGTATCTCTGTAGGCTTTATTGAATTTCCCTGGGTTTACCGAGCTGGCATTGAAGTGATGATTCATCAGTTACAAGCCAAATACCGGGTGTATTTACTTTCAGGAGATAAACAAGCCCATGCAGGAAGCATTTTGGACTGGTTTCCGGATCCGAGTACCTATCAATTTGAATGCAGTCCGATGGATAAAATGAGGTTTATTCAATCGCTTCAAGAACAAGGACATCGCGTGGCCATGATTGGTGACGGCTTAAATGATGCGGGAGCTTTACGGCAAGCCCATGTAGGAATTGCTATTTCAGATGATCACTTACATTTCACGCCTGCGAGTGATGCCATTTTAAAAGGGGAGCAACTAGCTCAATTACCGAAATATTTAGTCTTCTCTGAGTTTGGCCTAAAATTGATCAAACTGAGTTTCCTTTTGTCCTTAGTCTATAATGCCATCGGATTAAGCTATGCAGTGCAAGGAAATCTATCACCTCTCATTGCAGCCGTTTTGATGCCTATAAATTCAATTAGTATGTTACTCATTGCGAATCTGGGCATGAGTTGGAAAGGACATGCACTAAAATCATAAAATGAATGACCAAAATTGACAGAAGTCATGTTTTTGCCGAGCGATAAACTTGAATTTTGGAATAAATAAACACCCATACCTATGGAAATCATGTACGTAATGATCGCATTGAGTTTACTGATGGCTGTGGGCTTTTTATTAGCATTTGTTTGGTCGGTTAAAAATGGCCAACAAGACGATTTGATTACACCAGCCATGCGCATATTAACAGAAGAAAAAACAAATAAACCTTTATGAGCACAAAGTCTACCACGCTAGAGCAATTCGCTTATGACAATACGATTGTTCGAAATTTCGCTATTGCGACGATCATCTGGGGAGTCGTAGGTATGCTGGTTGGCGTAATCATTGCCACCCAACTTTTCGAACCGATGGCGAATTTTACTCAATATGGAACTTTTGGACGTATTCGTCCGCTTCACACGAATGCGGTGATTTTTGCCTTTGTGGGTAATGCCATATTTGCAGGCGTTTATTACTCGCTTCAGCGCTTGTTGAAAGCTCGCATGTTTAGTGATATTTTATCTAGTTTCCATTTCTGGGGCTGGCAAAGCATCATTGTTGCTGCAGCCATCACACTACCTTTAGGGATTACCACGTCGCATGAATATGCAGAATTAGAATGGCCAATCGACATAGCTATAACCTTGGTTTGGGTCGCGTTTGGTGTGAATATGTTTGGTACCATATTTAAAAGACGTGAACGCCATTTGTATGTAGCGATTTGGTTTTACATCGCCACGTTTATTACCGTAGCAGTATTGCACTTGACCAATTCCATGCAATTGCCCATTTCATTTTTCAAATCCTATTATGTGTATGCCGGCGTTCAAGATGCATTAGTTCAGTGGTGGTACGGCCATAATGCGGTCGCATTCTTCTTAACGACGCCTTTCCTGGGATTAATGTATTACTTCCTGCCAAAGATGGCGAATCGTCCAGTGTACTCATACCGATTATCGATCTTGCACTTTTGGGCGCTGATTTTCATTTACATTTGGGCAGGCCCTCACCATTTATTATACTCCAGTTTACCCGATTGGGCACAATCGTTGGGTGTTGTATTTTCGATCATGCTGATTGCCCCATCGTGGGGTGGCATGATAAACGGTTTATTGACCTTGCGTGGAGCTTGGGATCAGGTTCGTGAGAATACGATATTGAAATTCATGGTAGTTGGCATTACCTGCTATGGTATGGCCACATTTGAAGGGCCCATGTTGAGTTTGAAAAACATCAATGCCATCGCGCACTTCACCGACTGGATTGTAGCACACGTACATGTGGGAGCTTTAGGATGGAATGGTTTCTTAACGTTTGCGATGTTGTATTGGCTCATACCACGCATTTTCCAAACAACCTTATTCTCTGAGAAATTAGTAAAAATACACTTCTGGATTGGGACGATTGGCATTGCATTTTATGCCATACCGATGTACATCTCGGGATTTACGCAAGGTATGATGTGGAAGCAATTTACGGCAGAGGGGACTTTGCAGTATGGCAACTTCCTAGATACGACCTTGCAATTATTACCGATGCACATGATGCGGGCCATCGGAGGAACGCTCTATTTGATTGGTGCCATCTTAATGGCCTACAATTTATTCAAAACAATGGCTCAGGGAACTTTATTGGCCAATGAGGCAGCTGAAGCCGCACCCTTAGCTATAACCGAAGAAGCTGAAAAAGGGGAACATTGGCACCGCTGGATCGAACGTAAACCAATCCAGTTGTTGGCCGGCTCCCTCATCATGATTTTGGTCGGTTCACTCGTTGAATTAATTCCGACGTTTATGGTCAAATCGAATGTACCTACCATAGAGGCAGTGAAACCATACACTTCGTTAGAATTAGAAGGACGCGATATTTACATTCGTGAAGGATGTGTCAATTGCCATTCGCAATTAGTACGTCCTTTCCGTAGTGAAACGGAACGCTATGGGGAATTCTCCAAATCAGGGGAATTCGTATATGACCATCCATTCTTGTGGGGATCGAAACGTACAGGTCCAGATTTGCATCGTGAAGGAGGTAAATATCCAGATTCATGGCATTATCACCATATGCGTGAT
>CAIUGL010000120.1 GCA_903898715.1 uncultured Cytophagaceae bacterium | reverse complement strand
CCGGACTGCCTCAGCTCAAAACGCCATCAATTCTGTTCATTTTTACGATGTTAAAAATGCTGCAGCTGAGCAAACCTATAAAGCAACTTTGAAAGAAATCAATGCAATTATGGTTGAGATTGGCTATCCTAAAAATTATTATAGCCATCTTAAATTGGCTGCTTCAGATACCACAAAAACGTTTCGTCATTGTACCATTGGTCATTGGAATTCAGAAGCTGAATACAAAGCGATACATGAACATCCAAAATTCAAAGCGTGGGCAGAAAAAAACAAAGGCATTAACGCTGTTTTTATTTCAGGCCAATTATATCGTAAATTTTATGAGGACTAGTTACTTGCTCAAGTAACCATAAAACTAAGAAGCCCAGTAAATTTGTTGGGCTTTATTTTTTTGTTTACAATTGATTTGTTGAAATATTAATATGCAAAATGGATATTTGGGATTTAAACAAACTCGCATTTCTATCGAAATCCCCTGTCGTGCTACCCACTCTGCTACTCCTGCCATAAAATAAAAAAAACCACCTCGTTTTAGGTGGTTTAAGTGGTCCCACTAGGATTCGAACCTAGGACCCCCTGCTTGTAAGGCAGGTGCTCTGAACCAGCTGAGCTATAGGACCATTTTGTTGAATTGGTTTGCAAATATCTGTCTTTTATTTTTTTTATGCAAGTTGGCGCTTGAAAATACTTCATTTTTTTTATCTCTGAGGCCTGTTTTTTGATTATCTGCCTGAAACACACCATCTTTACGCCAGAAAAAAAATGTACATGGAATCACTATTTAGTTTAGATAATCTTGTCAGTTTACTGACATTAACTTTTTTGGAAATCGTTTTGGGGATTGATAATATCATTTTCATTTCGATTACGGCTTCCCGACTACCCAAAGAAAGTCAAGCCCAAGCCCGTAATATCGGTTTATTACTCGCCATGGTATTTCGGGTGATCTTGCTTTTTGGGATCTCTATCTTGATTTCGCTGCAAAAACCGTTCATGCACATCGATACGACCTATTTCAAAGCGGCACCTACGGGACAAGGAATTATCTTGTTTATTGGTGGCTTATTTCTGCTTTACAAAGCCACGAATGAAATCTTTATGAAACTGGAAGGGGAGGAGGAGCACCTAGGCGCGACCGGAAAAGCGGTGAATAGTATTGCCAAAGTGGTCACCCAAATCGCACTGATCAATCTCGTATTTTCAATCGATTCGATTTTGACGGCCATTGGCCTATCCGATAACATGATGGTCATGATTATTGCCGTCGTGGTATCGGCAGTCATTATGATGGCCTTCTCAGGTCCCGTTGGCCGCTTTGTAAATGATCACCCTTCCTTGCAAGTGCTTGGCCTTTCATTCTTAATTATGATTGGTTTTATGCTGATCGCAGAAGCGAGCCATGGTTCTGAATTAATCATTCTAGGCAACAGCATTGGTCAAATACCTAAAGGCTATCTGTACTTCTCAATCGCATTCTCCTTGTTCGTTGAGTTTATCAATATTCAGATGCGGAAAAGGTCTAAGCCAGTAGAGTTAAAGAGGTAAAATAGACTTCAGACGTTAGACGCTAGACGTTAGCTATTGAATTGTATCAAAAAGACCCTAAGGAATATTCCCTAGGGTCTTTTAATATTTCTATTGTCCAGCGTCTAACGTCTGACGTCTATTTTTTTATTGCTTTCGCTACGCCCAACAACTCCTTAGCTCCACCCTGCGGCAAACCCAATACCTTCTTTTTTACTTTGCCTGTGGCATCCATAAACAAGATTGTTGGGTAGCCTTCAATCGGATACATATTGGCTAATGCCGGACCTTCACCCGCCTCCATGTCAACACCAATCGACACGAAATTCGCATTGATGTAATCGCCCAACTCTTTATTAGGGAATACTTTGTTCTTCAATACTTTACATGGGCCACACCAGGTTGTGTAGGCGTCCAACATTATTAATTTGTTTTCTTTCTTTGCCTTCTCTTTCGCCTGGCGAAATGTTCCCTCAAAGAAGTTTACGCCATCACCTTCTGCCGCTATTGCAGGGAGAGTTAAAATGGAAAGGAATAGGATGCTTAATAGTTTTTTCATTGTAAGTTCATTTAGTCCGAAGTCAACAGTCCGGAGTGAATTTAAGGTCTAACGTCTAACGTCCAGCGTCTAGTGTCTGGAATGTTAAATTCATACAATTAATTCCGCAGGAATTAATTGTATGAATTTAACATGACTGGCATCACCAGCAACAACACATCTTCGTGCTCATCCTGGTCAGACGGGATAATTAAGCCAGCTTTGTTTGGCTCACTTAATCTAATATCTACAAATTTCGAAGATAAATTGCCGAGTAACTCAGAGATCAATTTGGCATTGAAGCCGATCTCCATGTCCTTGCCAGCATATTCACAGGCTAAAGATTCATTCGCCTCATTCGAGTAATCTAAATCCTCAGCTGATAATGTCAAGCTATTCGCGGTTAACTTCAAGCGAATTTGGTGCGTCGTCTTATTCGAGTAAATCGAAATACGCTTCACCGAACTCAAGAATTCTAAGCGATTAATCGTCACAATCTCATTATTTTCCTTCGGAATCGCATTCTCATATTCTGGGAAACGCTCATCGATAATCCGACAAATCAACTGGAAACTATCAAAGCTAAAGAAGGCATTCGAAGAACTAAATTCAACCGTTACTTGCGTGTCCGCCGTAGGCAATGTCGACTTCAACAATGACAACGCTTTCTTAGGTAAAATTAAGCTGCTTTGCGCCTCTGGACGAATATCCGTTCTGCGGTAACGTACCAAACGATGTCCGTCAGTCGCCACAAAATTCGTGTGATCACCCATCATTTGAATCAACACACCCGTCATCGCCGGACGCATATCATCATTTGAAACAGCTAATAAGGTATTAGCAATCGCTTCGCCCAACGTCAACGCAGATAATGAAATTGATTGGTTTTTAGCAACCTCTGGGATACGTGGGAAATCAATTGGATTCTCACCACTTAATTTAAACCGACCATTCTGAGTCGAAATCTCCGCTCCAAATGTTCCTTGATCCGCGCCAATCGTAACCGGTTGATCCGGTAAACTACGCAAGGTCTCCAACAATAAACGTGCTGGTAACGCAATGGATCCATTCTCGAATCCCTCCACGTCCAACGTCGTTGTCATGACTGTCTGTAAGTCAGAAGCCGTTAGCTTCAAGGAATTACCCTCTAATTCAACTAAAATGTTCTCCAAAATAGGGATGATTGGATTACTTGCGACAACCCCATTAATGGCGGAAATCTGCTTCAATAATACATTGGAGGCGACTAGAAATTTCATTGCTTATCGTTAATTTATGACGTACGTTTTCAAACCTCGAAGTTAAAAGAATTAAGCTACAAAGCCAAGCCCTTTAGCGATTGTATTTATTCCTGCGATAGAGTACCACCGCCAAACTAAACAAGCCACCAAACAAAATAGGTAATAGCATATTTAAGCCCTGCCAAAAACCCTTTTCTTCTTGAATCTTACCCTTATCGAGCGGACGTAGACGGATATTTTTGCTACGTGCCAATAAGGCTTTTTGGTCGTCCAGTAAGTACTGAAATCCATTTAAAATAAAATCCACATTCGCAAAGGTATGCTTCGAAAATGGGTCAAAACCCAAGGCCATGGGCCCCTTCGTTTCCGGGTCAATATCATTCAGCGCGATGTCCCCATCAGCAACTAGAATTAAACCACCTGCTTGGTCGGATTGGCCAACAAATTTTTGTTGTAAACTGTCGTTTGGCAACGGTCTATTCTGGAATATCGAGCTAAATCGACCTTCTAATAAATAGGATACCACCTGAACACCCGCTTTATATTTAGCCGGATCAAAATCCTTTCCGGTAGATGAAAACGGTAATGTCGCTGGGGCCTGTTGGACTTGCGTATAGGTACTCGTCTGCAATAAAGGGGTCTTTTTTAGCTTCATCGCACCCGCCACAGTATCAATACTTGATACAAACCGACCGTACACCGCATCCAAATTCTTGGTGATTAAAGAAGCCTGATTTCCACGCAATAAAGGAAATGCTGGCCAAGGCATTAACTCGATACTTGGCTTGTTTCCATAATTGCCTACTGCCAAGGGAATAGCTCCTGACAGCTGTGCATCTTTCACCCAATTACTATTTAAACGTAATCCATAGCGATACAACATCGCCTGCAAACCCACGTCTACGGCCGTACTCACCAAACCCTGATTCGCAATGGTATCCGTACGAACTCCCTCCATAAAGAAAATTCCCTTTCCTCCTTTGACCAAAAATTGGTCTATCTTATACTGATCCGATGGACTGAAAACTCGGTCTGGCTGAATCAAACAAATCGCATCCAAGCCGTCCAATGTCGCCGAAGCGCCTAAGTCAACCGGATATAAATCGTAGCGTTTGCGTAAAGCCGCAATCAGACTTAATTGCTTCACAGCCGGAACATGATTGTAATCCATCAAGAAACCAATCCTCTTGCGCTCCCTTTCCGCTAAGCTTTGAATCCCCTGCATAATCTCATACTCTAACCCCTCAATGGACTGATTCAATACCTCTTGCGGATTGGCTAGTTGGTCCCCTTTCAGCAGCAATACGCCCACAGAACGTTCTCCTTTCGTAATCACTAAACCCGGAAAGGCCAATTGCTGTACTTGCTTTCCATCTTGCTTATTGACAATATTCGTGGGCGGTAATCCCAACGAATCCAACTGGAATATCTTGCGCTCCCGATCTTTCTCATCTGGGTAGGCGGCATACATATCTACTTGCTCGATGTCAATGGTTTGCGGGCTTTGGCTTTTAATATCAGACAAGATACTTAAGGTAGCTTTTTCGAGGCGCTTAAAGCCACCTGGTAGTCCATCGCCGCCTAAATACACCTCAATGCGAATCGGTGCATCCAAAGCTTCCAGCGTTGTTCGTGTGGATTCGCTTAGGGTGAATTTTTTATCCTCACTGATGTCCCAACGAAAACGTAGTAATGGACTCGCCACGAGAAGGGCGATTCCCAATCCAAGCCATAAGATCCAACGGTTTCTTTTCATGTTTAGCTTTCAAACAAGAAAAGCATTCCTTGCAGAATGCTTTTCCTTATTTCTTACAACGAACTATTAATAGAATTTGTATCGCTTGTCTTCAATTTTTGCATTTTCTTTAATCGCTTCATTGATGTAGAATGAAGTACGTTGCAAATTCATCGATTGAATTTGGTTCTTGTAAATAGAGTAATCCGCTAATGAAGGAGCTACCACTGAACCTGTTTTCTCAGCGATGAAAACACCGTTATCACCAACAAACACCGCACTACGCTTTCCGTTTTTCAAACCAGCAATACGTCCTAAAGCAATCGCGTCTGGACCAGCTGTGTTTAACATGCCCGATGATAAAGTTAAATCTTGTACAGTTTCTACCAAAGCACCTGCACCATATTTCTGAGCGATTTGCTCCAATGAACCTTTAATGCCTGAAAGTTTCGCTGAAATTTGCTCACCTTTCAATTGGTTACGAACCATCGCAGTCAACTCCTCACGGAAGTCGTTTATTGTGACATTGTCTTTATCTGTTTTGCCAGTTAAATAAGCCACGATATATTGATTTTCTTGTTCAAACACTTTCTTTGAACCATCACCTACGGCTGTATTTTCGTCAAATGCCCAACGAACGATTTCGCGTGCATTGCTTAAGTTATTTACGGCAGATGCATTTTCTAATAAACGATCGGCACGCATCATGATGATGTTCTTATCTTTCTTCATCGCTACTTCGAAAGCACCTTGTGTTCCGTTTGCATTCGCGAAAGCATCTGCTTGCGTAAATACTTTGTCTAACGTAGCTTGTGATGGAGCGATTGTTTTGTTGATGGCTGCCAACTTATAGCTTGTATTTGTTTTGGCATCCGTCACTTTTACCACATGGTAGCCGAAGTCTGTCTCAATAACACCTGGCATCAGGCCTGTACCATTAAATCCAAACAAGGCTTTCTCAAATGATTTAACCATAGATCCATTATTTTTGAAATAACCTAGGTCTCCTCCATTTTGTGCGGTGCCATCCATGCCATTCATTTGAGCCAATGTCTCAAAACTTCCGCCACCCTTAACTTGCGCTAAAACAGCCTCAGCACGTTGTCTAGCTTGCGCCTTCGCCGAATCAGACTTGTTGGCCGGTGCAATCAATATATGACTTGCACGCATCGTGAACAATGAATCTTTCTTCACGCCACCATACTTGTAGATCGAATACGTTAAACCTTCTTTGAATGGTCCATAGATACCACCCACTTGGAACGTAGCTAATTGTGTCTTAACCGCTGCTGGAATTTCAGCATAAGGTAACAGGTAAGGTGTGCGCACATCTGAATTCAACATCGCAAATGCGGAGTCATTCGGTGCTACAGCTAAGTCTTTCGCTAATTTCTTAATTTGATTGTAGAACTCAGCCGTGTCTTGCTTCGTAGGAATCACTGGGAAAGTT
>CAIUGL010000119.1 GCA_903898715.1 uncultured Cytophagaceae bacterium | reverse complement strand
GAGGTCATTGAGAATGTAAAGAAACGCTTAGGGGAATTGAAAACGACAACCTTTCCTCCGGGGATGGGTTTCACGATTTCGTATGACGTGTCTCGTTTTTTAGATGCCTCGATTCAAGAGGTAATCAAGACCTTGCTTGAGGCCTTTTTATTGGTTGCCCTCGTGGTATTTATCTTCCTGCAAGATTGGCGGGCGACGCTCGTGCCGATCATTGCGGTGCCGGTTTCATTGGTTGGTACGTTTACGTTTATGTTGGCCTTTGGGTTCTCTATTAATTTGTTGACTTTATTCTCTCTGGTATTAGCCATCGGTATTGTGGTGGATAATGCGATTGTCGTAGTAGAGGCGGTCCATGCCAAAATGGAAGAAAAAGACATGCCTGTTCTTGCCGCTACGCAAGAGGCGATGCACGAGATTTCCGGAGCGATTTTAGCGATTACCTTGGTGATGGGAGCGGTGTTTGTTCCGGTAGCCTTTCTTTCGGGGCCGATCGGGGTATTCTTCCGACAGTTCTCGGTAACGATGGCAATATCGATTGCACTTTCTGGCTTAACGGCTTTGACCTTAACTCCGGCACTTTGCGTGTTGTTGTTGAAAAAACCGGAGCATAACCAGAAGAACTTACTCGGTAAATTCTTCCATGCCTTCAATCACCGCTATGATCAAATCGCTCAAAAGTATTTGGTTTGGGTAGGTGTGCTGATCAGTAAGCGTATTTTGATGTGGTTGATTTTGCTCGGATCTGTGGTGGGAACGGCTGTTCTATCGGGTATCGTTCCGAGTGGATTTATTCCTTCAGAAGATCAGGGAACCTTGTATGTGACTGCGACGACTCCGGCTGGAGCGACCTTAGAGCGTACCGAAAGTGTGATGGATCAGGTCTACAAATCGATTAAAGGGGTAGATGCGATTGAGTCCTTTTCTACTTTGGCTGGATTTAGTTTGTTGACCGATGGTTCTGGAGCTTCTTACGGTACAGGTATCATCACCTTGAAACCTTGGGAAGAACGTAAAGAGACCGTAGATGAATTAACGGAAATCATTCGTTCGAAGACGAATGGAATCAAGGATGCCAGCATTCAGTTTTTCCCTCCGCCGGCTGTTCCAGGTTTTGGAAACGCGTCTGGTTTTGAATTTAGAATTCAGGATCGAACTGGTTCGGGGGATTTGCAAAAGCTCGCATCCGTATCAAATGAGTTTGCTAAAAAACTCAATGAGGCGCCTGAAATTCAGAATACGTTCTCGAGTTTTGACCCGTCCTTTCCACAGTACATGTTGGAAGTAGACCAAGAAGCTGCCGCGCAAAAAGGGGTTAATGTCTTACCAGCGATGGATAACCTGCAGACGTTGTTGGGCAGTTTCTACGCAACCAACTTCATTCGTTTTGGCCAAATGTACAAAGTGATGGTCCAAGTGGATCCGCGTTACCGCGCGCATCCAGATGATGTGCTGAAGTTTTTTGCTAAAAATAAGGATGGCGAAATGGTGCCTTATTCCTCTTTCGTCAAAATGAAACGCGTGTATGGTCCGGAGCAGTTTACTCGGTACAACATGTTTACATCGGCGATGGTGAATGGCGAACCGGCACCCGGATTTTCGTCAGGAGCGGTATTAGATATCATCCGAGCGCAGGCTTTGAAGAGTCTACCGCGCGGGTATACGTTGGAATGGTCAGGCATGACACGTGAAGAAGATTTGGCGGGAAATCAGGCCATTTTCATTTTCGCGATCTGTTTGTTATTCGTGTATCTCTTGCTAGCCGCGCAATATGAATCCTTTTTATTGCCATTTCCAGTACTACTATTCTTGCCGATGGGCGCGATGGGAACTTACGCCTTCTTATATCTATTTGGCCTACAAAACAACATTTATGCGCAAGTAGCGCTCGTGATGTTGATTGGTTTATTAGGAAAGAATGCCATCCTAATCGTCGAGTTCGCCATTGCGAAACAGAAGGAGGGCGCATCGATTATTGAAGCGGCGAAAGAGGGAGCTTTCTCTCGTTTGCGTCCTATTTTGATGACTTCTTTTGCTTTTGTGGCTGGATTGATTCCGTTGATGATTGCCTCTGGCGCAGGTGCCATTGGTAACCGAACGATTGGAACAGCATCCGCTGGTGGGATGATTTTAGGAACGGTAGGTGGTTTGTTAGTAATCCCGGGATTATACGTGGTGTTCGCATCACTCTCGGCTAAATGGTCAAAAAATGAGAAATAAATTTTGGATTATAGTGCTTGGCCTAGGAATCGTTTCCTGCCAATCAAACTTGAGCGTTCAGAATCGGGTGAATGCAGATTTAGAAACATACCGACAGCCGAATGAGCAAGCCTCCGTTTCGGATGTGCAAGCATGCTGGAAGCGAGATAGTTTATTGGTCCAACTGATCGATTCTGTGCTGGTTCGCAGCAATGATATCAAGATTGGGTTTCTGGAAATGGCAGCATCTCGGGCAGATTTTGTGTACCAGCGCGGGTTGCGTATGCCAACCGTCGGTGGAGTTGTCCAACCAAGCTTACGTCGTTTTGGTAAGTATACGATGGATGGTGTAGGTAATTTTGATACCAAATTTTCGACCAATATCACGCGGGAACAAATTATCCCAGAGCATTTGCCTGATTTACTGATCGGCGTGCAGTCTAGTTGGGAATGGGATATTTGGGGGAAATTGGCCAAACGGAAAAAGGCCAGTGCGCTAAGGTATTTGGCAACGGAATCTGGGCAGCAGTGGTTAATCACCTCGCTCGTAGCTGAAGTAGCAAGTGCGTATGGTCAGCTAATTGCATTGGATAAAGAAATGGATATTTTGAAAGCCAACATCGACATTCAGCGGAAGGCTTTTGAACTGGTCAAGGTGCAAAAAGAGGCGGGCGTTGTGAATGAGTCGGCAGTCCAACAGCTCGAAGCGCAGTTACTAAATTCCCGCGCGCAGGAGGGTGATGTGTTGCAGCAAATTACGGTGCTGGAGAATCAGGTGCGGTATTATCTGAATAAACCGGGAGCTGTCATCAAGCGTTCGCCATTCCCTTTTCAATGTTCATTGGATAGTACCTTGTTTGCGCATGTGCAGATCGATCAGCTGGAGCGACGTCCGGATATCCGACAAGCCAAATTGAATTTGTCGGCCGCTTTTGAGTCTAAGGAAAGTGCCAAATTAGCCTTGAAACCATCCGTGGTCTTATCCGGGATTTTAGGTGTGCAAGGTTTTCAGCCGGCTTTTTTGTTTCAATTGCCTGCTTCGATGGCGTATCAATTATTGGGAGGTATTACCACACCATGGTTGAATCGTTCGGCGATTTCTGCGGATATTTTGCGTACGGATGCGCAATGGAAAGTGCAGGATTTGGCCTATCAAAATGCGTTGATTCAAGGGTATTTGGAATGGGATACGCAAGTAAAATCGCTGGGTTATTTGCAGCGCCAAAGTCAGTTAAAGGAACGGGAGGTATTACTCACAAAAGGTGCAATAAACACCGTGGGGACACTATTTTTAACCGCAAATGCGAGTTATTTGGAAGTGTTAACTGCCCAGCAAAATGCCCTAAGGTCTGAATTGGAGTTACTAGAATACTCGCGTAAGCGCTGGACGCATGCCATCCAATTGTATCGGGTGTTAGGTGGTGGCTGGTAATACCAGCGATTCGATCACTTTGGGGAAGTCGCGGTGTTCAAGCACTTGACCTTTTTTCGCTACATCTTCCGGAGTATCACTCGGTAAAACCGGGAAAGAACTCTGGAAGATGATGGCACCCTCATCGTAATGTTCATTTACATAATGAATGGTAATGCCTGATTCTTGCTCGCCAGCAGCCACAACGGCTTCATGGACAAAATGGCCATACATGCCTTTTCCACCAAATTTTGGTAGTAATGCCGGATGTAAATTGATAATTTTTTGTGGGTATGCCTGAACAAATTCGGAAGGGATAAGCCACAGAAAACCTGCTAAAATAACCCAATCGGTATGTAGGGATTGGATTTTACGCAAGACCGTGCCGTTTTTGTATGCTTCGCGGGTAAATAAACTACAGGGAATGTGAAGGCGTTCCGCGCGCTGGAAGACACCCGCCTCTGGATTATTGCAAAAAATATGAGTGATTTTTACCTCTGTTGATCCGCTGAAATGTTCAATGATCTTTTCGGCGTTCGAGCCGGAACCGGAGGCAAAAATGACAATATTCTTCACGGGAGCTAAATTTATTTGCGCAAATTTAAGGCATATTCAGGAACCTTTCGGGATTTGTCTTAGTTTTGTTTCCGTTTGATACTTCACATATGAAAATAGGGATCATTTGTTATCCGACCTACGGGGGAAGTGGCGTTGTGGCAACCGAGCTTGGAAAGGCACTCGCATCCGTAGGGCATGAGGTGCATTTTATTACCTATACGCAGCCACCCAGATTGGATTTTTTCAGTGAAAATATCTTTTACCACGAAGTTTCTGTAGCATCCTATCCTTTGTTTGAATACCTGCCGTATGAGTCAGCTTTGGCTTCCAAAATGGTGGATGTTACCGTAAATGAGCAGTTGGATTTGATCCATGTGCACTACGCCATTCCACATGCATCGGCAGCGTATTTAGCGAAACAGATCTTGAAATATAAGGGCATTCATGTGCCTGTGATTACAACCTTGCACGGTACTGATATTACATTGGTAGGCCGTGATCCATCTTTTGAACCAGTGGTTACCTTCTCCATAAATGAGTCGGATGGCGTGACCGCGGTGTCGGAAAGTTTGCGAAATGATACCTATTCTTCCTTTGAAATTCTGAGTAATATCGAAGTGATCCCCAATTTTATTGACTTAAATCGGTTTCAGAAACAGCCAAAAGAACACTTTAAATTAGCTATTTGTCCTAATGGGGAGAAGCTTTTGATGCACACCTCTAACTTTCGGAAGGTGAAACGCATCGATGATATTATTCGCGTTTTTGCCAAAGTCCAAAAACAAGTTCCCGCCAAATTATTGCTTGTTGGCGACGGCCCCGAGCGCTCCGGTATGGAAGCGCTATGTCGTGATTTAGGGGTGTCTGCTGATGTGCGTTTTTTAGGCAAATTGGATACGATTGAGGAGGCGCTTTCGCTGGCGGATTTATTCTTTTTGACGTCAGAGAAAGAGAGTTTCGGTCTTGCAGCCTTGGAGGCGATGGCTTGTGAGGTGCCTGTTATATCATCCAATGCGGGTGGTATTACAGAAGTGAACATTCATGGGGAGACTGGTTTTGTCAGTGAAATCGGTGACGTGGACGACATGGTCGCGAATACGATTAAGATCTTAACGGATGAAGGGTTACATCTGCAAATGAAGGCCAATGCCCTGGCACGGGCGAAGGAATTTTCATTAGAAAAAATTCTTCCGATGTATGAGCGCTACTATGAAAAAATAGTTGGCCAAAGCTGGAAATTCCCAACTCAAAAGTTTACTGATGCTGAATAAGCGTTACAGTGCTGGTGTCTGTGGTGTTTGCCAACAATCCCTTTGCCGTTTTACCTAGCGCTGGATGTAGCACATCGGGGGCAATCTCAACCAGTGGAATTAAGATAAATTTGCGGTCTTGGATGCGGGGATGCGGAAGTGTTAATTGCGTAGTATTTAGTTGAGCCTCGCCCACTAATAAGAGGTCCAAATCGATGTTTCTTGGTCCCCATTTGACTTCCCTCACCCGGCCAAAAGTCTTTTCAATGGCTAATATTTGCGACAGAATCGTCTCTGGGTCAAGTGTCGTTTCTACTTCAATCACCTGATTTAGAAAGTCGGCCTGATCCGTCAACCCCCATGCAGCAGTTTGGTACAAGCTCGATTTTTGCAGAATGCGCCCAATTTTTTTTTCAATCAAGGGGTACGTCTGTTCAAAAATTTCCCGTGTATTTCCTAGATTGCCACCCAAAGAGAGGAATGCGGTCATGCTGCTGAATTTATTTGCCAACAAACTTACACATTTTTATGCCGAAGGATTATACGTTTGAAGACTTAAAGCCCGGGATTTTATTGTTGGCCGAACCATTTCTGGACGAGCCTGTTTTTCATCGTACCGTGATTTTGTTGTGTGAACATTCGTCTTCGCATTCGTTTGGCTTAGTGTTGAATCATCCGCAAGATGCAATTTTGGATTCGATTCGGGAGGAGAAGGTGATGGAGGAGATTCCTTTGTATACCGGCGGTCCTGTAGACCAAACGATTTTGCAGTTCATTCACCGCAGGCCGGATCTCATTACGGGTGGACAGGAGATTTCACCTGGTTTGTTTTGGGCTGGGGATTTTGAACAAGCGATTGAGGCAATCATCAATCAGCAAATTGAATTTAAAGATATCAAGTTTTTTGTGGGCTATTCGGGGTGGTCGGCAGGCCAGCTCGAGCGCGAGGTGAAGTCGGATTCTTGGATGTTAGAACCGGCAACCTTGGATTATGTATTTGATGAAACGCCGGAATCTTTGTGGCGAAAGGTACTTTATCAGAAAGGTGGTAATTATCGTATTTTATCAACTTATCCGGACGATCCCACCCTCAATTAACCTACCTTTGGCAAACCTTGGAGGATTGCCAAAGGTAAGGGGGCTTAGCTGATTCGGGCCCAGTTCGTGGTTTCCTTTCGCTGATGCATTACTTGCTCCCGAATCATCAGGTGTTTGTCCAGCGCAAGGTGTGGGTCACTTTCTAAAATCGCCATTGCCGTTTCTCTGGCAACCTTTAAAATTTCCCCATCCGTCGCCAAATCCGCAATCATCAAATCTATCGCTCCACTTTGACGCGTTCCTGAAATATCTCCCGGCCCGCGCAACTGCAAATCAACCTCCGCTATTTCAAATCCGTTATTTGTACGCACCATCGTTTCGATGCGTTTTTTGGTATCTACCCCCAGCTTATATCCGGTCATCAAGATGCAATAACTCTGCTCCGCACCGCGACCCACACGCCCGCGCAACTGATGTAATTGAGATAATCCGAATCTCTCCGCACTCTCAATAATCATAATGGATGCATTGGGAACATTGACACCCACCTCAATAACCGTCGTCGCCACCATGATTTTAGTCTCATGTTTGACAAAACGCGCCATCTCGATATCCTTATCAGCCGGCTTCATTTTCCCATGCAAGATCCCCAAAGGCACCTCCGGAAACGCCCGCGATATGCTCTCATACCCATCCATCAAATCCTTGAAATCCATCTTTTCGGATTCCTCAATCAGCGGATAAACGATGTAGACTTGTCGGCCTTTATCCAACTCACTCTGAATAAATGCAAATACCTGCAAACGATGCGAATCAAAACGATGCGTCGTCTGAATCGGCTTACGACCCACGGGCAATTCATCGATAATCGACACATCTAAATCACCATAAAGCGTCATGGCTAAAGTCCTTGGAATCGGAGTCGCGGTCATCACCAACACGTGTGGGTGAGTTACCTTATTCTTATCCCAAAGCTTTGCCCGTTGGGCCACCCCAAAACGATGTTGCTCGTCAATAATACACAGGCCTAAATTTTTAAATTGGACCACATCTTCGAAGATGGCATGGGTGCCCACTAATATATTCAACTCGCCAGATTCCAGTCCTTCATGTATCCCCACGCGATCTTTTTTCTTTACGGAACCTGTTAATTTGGCAATCGTAATACCTAATAAATCCGCAAATTTCTTTAACCCTTGGTAATGTTGGTCTGCCAAAATCTCCGTTGGCGCCATAATACACGCTTGCGCACCATTGTCGATGGCGAGTAGCATGGAAATAAAGCCAACAATCGTTTTGCCTGAGCCCACGTCCCCTTGGAGCAATCGGTTCATTTGCTTGCCCGACCGCATGTCTTGAAAGATTTCGCGAATTACTTTCTTCTGCGCCTCCGTTAAATCAAAGGGCATGTGCTCTTGATAAAAGCTGGTAAGCAAAGCCGCAGAAGCAAAAACTTGACCAGGAAATGTTTCTTTGCGGACCAAATTCTGCTTGATCAACCGCAATTGGTTGTAAAACAATTCTTCGAATTTCAGTCGTCTGCGCGCTTGACGAAGCCAGTTTTCCGATTGAGGTAAATGAATATGGTAAAGCGCCTCTTGCTTCGAAATCAGTTTGAATTGCTGAATGATGTCCGCCGGAAGTGTTTCGCGGATATAGGGAAATGCCGTGCTCAACAGGTTTTTCTGCAAGCCAGCAATTACCTTACTATCAATGTATTTTTTCCGAAGTTTCTCGGTTAAGGGGTAAATGGGCTGGAAGTTTTTCTCAGCATGCTGAACACCTTTGTACACTTCCATCTCCGGATGGGTCATCTGTAATTGCCCATTGAAACTAGTTGGCTTACCATAAAACAGGTAATCTTGCCCAGAAACCAATGATTTTTCTAACCATTTAATTCCTTGAAACCAAACCAATTCGATACACCCAGAGGCGTCACAACATTCGGCAACAATCCGCTGACGTGCGCCATTACCTATTTTTTCTTTATACCGAATGCGCCCAATAAATTGCGCATGCTCCATTTGATCGCTGATTTCGGCAATCGAATGGACAATCGTCCGATCTTCGTAGCGAAAAGGAAAATATTGAATTAAGTCGGCATACGTAAACAACCCCAGCTCCGTTTGTAACATAGTTAGCCGTGCCGGCGTCATTCCGCGCAGGTTGGCTAAATCTGTTTCAAAAAAATGGGTCAAAGACATGGGGCAAAAATTTTGTGAATTTAGGTATATTTACAAAACCATTGATGCGAATTCGAAAATCGTTCGTGGCTATGTACCAATTTAATTGTATCTCATGCAAAAATTAATCTGGCTGTTCTGTTTGTCAATCCTTCCAGGTTTTGTTTTTGGGCAGTTCGAAGCCTGCTATGTTGTCACCGAGCCGAAGCTAATTACCTATGCTGATCAAACGGATCGATTGGTCCCCATCGTTGTTAATGGTTCAACAAGTGCAAATTCGTTTTGGGTTTGGTCTCAAAGTGATGTTTTTGATACAAGTCCCGAAGCGCCTAGTGTATTTATTCAACAGTCTTCTAGTTCTTTTCAAGGCGTGTTAGATTTAGATATTATCAAGACGAAATATGGAACATCGCTCTTTGATGAGAAATTTTATATTCATCAATACATTATTAATCCAGACGGTACTAAATCACATTGTCCTTTACCTAGAGGCATAAGCGAAATACCTTCTGTTCGTATAAAAGTATTCCCTCGCGTAAAAACCTACGAGGCCATTACACCTAATGACGATGATCTGAATGATTACCTCGAAATTGAAAACCTTGATCAATATCTTTTTGCCGAGGTCAAAATTTTTGACCGCTGGGGGCAGCTTATTCTTTCACGCACAGGCTTCGATTATTATGAAAAAATAGATCCGTCCAAAGCAAATAAAGCCGGTAACATGAAAGCCTTCAACGGATATTTAAATGGTAAAACATTGCCAAGCGGGGTGTATATGTATTCCATCAAGCCCGACGAAGACTATCCAGAAATCATCGGTTCCGTGACTGTCATCCGCTAACATGAAAAGTTTTTTAGACCAACACATGCAATCCGAGAGCTTTGTTGTCAGCAAAGTCGAAGACCTATTGAACTGGGCTCGCGCTAGTTCGTTGTGGCCGATGAGCTTTGGTTTGGCATGTTGCGCGATTGAGATGATGCAGGCGTTTGCGTCCAACTATGATTTAGATCGCTTCGGAGTTTTTCCGCGGCCTTCCCCGCGTCAGTCTGATGTGATGATTGTTGCCGGTACCGTTACATTCAAGATGGCGGATCGGATTCGCCGCTTGTACGAACAGATGCCTGAACCGCGATATGTGATTTCGATGGGCTCATGTGCCAACTGCGGAGGCCCGTATTGGGAACATGGCTATCATGTAGTGAAAGGCGTTGATCGCATTATCCCTGTGGATGTGTATGTGCCTGGCTGCCCGCCGCGCCCAGAAGCTCTACTAGGTGGTGTATTGAAATTGCAAGAAAAAATTAACCGGGAAACCCTCGTGGTTCCGCAACGAATCCTAGATGCAATTAGCTGAAATACCTGAGTTGATTCGCCAACAAACCCAAGCCGAATGCAGCTGGGATGAGAAAAACGCACAGATTACTGTTGGTGCTAATGATCTCGTGGCCATTTGTGATGTATTATGGCGTCATCCAGAAACCTATTTCGATTCATTGTCATGCCTAACGGCCATCGACCTGGGTCCTGAACAAGGCCAAATCGAAGTGATTTATACACTCTATTCCATTCCCAAACATAAGACAATTCATTTGCGCGTGTTGGCCAACCGCGATCAAGCTGAGATTCCATCGGTGAGCTCGATTTGGAAAACGGCCGACTGGCATGAGCGGGAAGCGTTTGATTTGGTGGGTGTAAAATTTGTGAATCATCCGAATTTGATACGTATTTTATTGCCTGCCGACTGGGAAGGACATCCGCTACGGAAGGATTATGTAGAACAGGAACGCTATCACGGCATTCAGGTAAAATATTAATATGAAAATCGCGGGCTTTACATTTATCCGGAATGCCGTTCAAAACGATTATCCGATCGTTGAAGCCATTACCTCGATTCTGCCCATTTGTGATGAATTTGTGGTGGCCGTTGGCAAATCAGACGATGCAACTTTGGCATTAATCCAATCAATTCCCTCCGATAAAATTCGAATCATTGAAACGGTTTGGGATGACCAACAACGGGAGGGGGGGCGCACATTTGCGCTGGAAACCGACAAAGCTTATCAAGCCATTTCGCCTGACACGGATTGGGCATTTTACATCCAAGGAGATGAATGTGTGCACGAAAAGGATTTGCCGGCGATCCGACAAGCCATGGAAACGTATGCAACTGATTCCGCGGTGGAGGGTTTGCTTTTTCACTACAAACATTTTTACGGATCCTACAATTACGAAGCAGTATCACGCCGCTGGTATAGACGCGAAATTCGAGTAGTCAAGTATGCCAAAGGCATTCATTCCTACAAAGATGCGCAAGGTTTTCGCTTGAATGGGCGTAAGATTCAGGTTAAATTAATTCCCGCAACTATCTATCATTACGGCTGGGTAAAACCACCGCAAGGGATGAGTAAAAAAGTGCGAAATTTTCAGCAATTCTATCATGATGATGCGTGGTTAGATACCCATGTGCCGGAGGATTTTACCTTCGATTTAGGTAATGCGGAGCGTCTGACGCACTTCAATGGGACGCATCCGGCTGTGGCACAAAAACGGATTGATTCCATGCAATGGCCATTTCATTTTGACCCGGTGGCCTTGCGTCAGCGGATGAGTTTACGTCGGAAAATGCTCCAGCAAATTGAAGATTGGACCGGCTGGCGGATCGGAGAATATTGTAACTATAAAATCATTTAGGTGAAGGTTCCTGTTTTTTTTGATGCCGAACGCTTGAAGTACCCGAACACGGGATTGTATCATTTTTGTCTTCAATTAGGTCAGGCAATTGCTAATCGCTTTCCGCTTACTTTTTTTACCTCAAGCGGCGAGCTGAGTCCGCGTTTTCCAGTTCATTTTTGGCATAAATGGTGGCTTCGTCCTGTGAGTGGATCATACATTTGGCATGCAACACATCAGGATACGGAATACATGCCTACGGGTTCAGGCGCCTCGGTCGTGTTGACCATCCAAGACCTAAATTATTTGCATGATAGTCGTAAATCGGAGGCTAAAAAGCAGCGATTTAAGTCGCAATTACAGGCAAAAATTAATCGGGCAGATTACCTCGTTTTCATTTCAGCATACACACAGCGCGATGTACAGGCGCATTTTGAACTAGGGGATACGCCGCAGCGAGTTATTCCGAATGGATGTAATTTGGCTGATGTTCCTGCTGATTTACCTTACCCTTTACTCGCAACTGGGCGGCCTTTTTTGTTTACTATTGGTACGATTGCGGAGAAAAAGAATTTTCATGTGCTTCCCAGTTTGTTAGTTGGCAACGATCGATTATTGATCATCGCGGGCATCACCCAACAAGCCCATTACTTGGAAAAAATCAAGCAAGAAGCGCATGATTTGGGCGTTTCAGATCGGATGATTTTCGCCGGAGCGGTATCTGAAGAGGATAAAATGGCTTTGTACCTGCATTGTGAAGCTTTTGTATTTCCCTCTTTAGCGGAAGGTTTTGGCTTGCCGGTGGTGGAGGCGATGCACCTCGGAAAACCGGTATTTTTGTCTCAGTTTACCTCATTACCGGAAGTAGGTGGGCCTGAGGCTTATTATTTTACCGATTTTGAGGGTGATTCCATGCGCGAAACGCTCACGAAAGGCTTACAAGATTATCAGAAAAAGGATAAAAAACAGGCGATTCAGGCATGGTCCAAACAATTTGATTGGTCGGTGGCCGCAGCCAGCTACATGGAAGTCTATTCCAAACTCGCCGAACGCATGTAAATGTGAAAATTGTCGTAATTTGCCTCAAATTTTGAAATTACTCCTTTGAAGACTTATTTACGTTTATTGTCTTATGCCAGTTCGATCCGAAAATATGTATTTCCATATTTCGGATTTTCGCTGTTAGGCAGTCTTTTCGGGATTTTGAATTTCACCTTATTGATTCCCTTGTTGAATGTTTTGTTCAATCAAGCGTCTGCGAATCAAGCTGCTTTATATCGTACGCTCCCGGAATTCTC
>CAIUGL010000118.1 GCA_903898715.1 uncultured Cytophagaceae bacterium | reverse complement strand
CTCGGACGTGAAATATGGCCATTTTTGTTGGTCGAATAGCTGGGCAAATGATTTGCCAACACTCAATTGCAATTCCTTCGTGGTTGACGAAATAAAGTTCAAATAAGGTTTAGCAGCAGGAGGAAAGTAATAGGAATGCTGGTAACTCTGCTCATGAAAATCTGCATGAACCATAGGCAACCACGACTGAAAAATTGACATGCGTTGCTGTGTTTCAATTTGTGTTTGCCAAACCCAATCACGATTTAAATCAAATGAGAAATGATTATGTCGACCAGATACACTTCCTTCAAAATGTTCTTGATCATTGGGATCCGCATTTCCTCCTAAGGTAAAATTACGGCGATTATATTGTGTCACATACGCATCACGTCCATCAGGATTAATACATGGGTCCATAAGGACAACGAAATCCTTAGTTGAATTGGTCAATAATCCACCATCTTTAACTAAATCATAAATAGCACCTAAAGCAGCTTCAGATCCTGCTGCTTCATTTCCGTGTACATTAAAAGATAAGTTGATGATAACTGGCAAATCGCTAGAAGGCGATTTTAATCCTTGAATAACTTGTTGGTGCTGCTCCTTAATCGCCCCTAATTTCCCTTTCAACTCCGGTTTGGTAATAATCAACATCCCTAATTCGCGATGTTCATTTGTTTGACCGTATGAAATCCATTCCGCTATGGCAGGTTTCTGCGCTGCCACATACTTACAATAATTAACTAATTGATAATGATAGGTAAAGCGAGAACCTAGTGGATAGCCTAAAAATTCATCCGGACTTTTTAGTTGGCCCACCGCACAAAACGTAGCAATAGAGAATAAGCAGATCAGTAAAAATTTCATCATATTTAGTTCGCTGAAAAAATTAAAATTAAAGAAAAAAGAAGGTAAATTGAAAGAACTTTTGACTTTCAACTAAAACAATTCTTTATGGCGTTACCACAATCAGCTAACGAATCAATTCAGGTAGAATCGACCGAGAAGTCCAATTACACCATTCCACTCATATTAGTTACCAGTTTATTCTTTTTGTGGGGATTAGCTAATAGCCTAAACGGAACATTAGTCAAGCAATTTCAAACCGCCTTAGACTTACAACGCTGGCAGGCAAACATCGTAGAAACAGCCTTTTATGCAGGATATTTTGTCATGGCATTACCTGCTGGTGTCGTGATGCGAAAGTATGGATATAAGATGGGGATATTATTCGGATTGATCCTCTATGCAGCAGGTGCCTTTTTGTTTTACCCAGCAGCTGATGTTCGTTCCTATTCCTTTTTTCTAGTGGCTTTATTTATGATTGCAAGTGGAATTGCATTTTTAGAAACGGCTGCTAATCTATATGTAACGGTATTAGGCGATCCAGCAAAAGGAGATTATCGTTTAAATTTTGCTCAATCATTTAATGGAATGAGTATCATATTAGGACCTGTCATAGGCGGGTTATTTATCTTTTCAGAGAAAGAGTATAGCGCAGAAGTATTAGCGGCAATGCCCATAGCTGAATCCGAGGCCATTCGTGCCGCACATGCTGCTTCCGTACAAACTCCTTATTTATTGGTAGGATGTGTTGTCAGTTTTGTTGCCATTTTATTTGCATTTACCAAAATGCCTGAATTAAAATCAGCAGAACAAAAAGAATCAAAAGTGACCATCAGTGACTTATTAAAACATAAGCATCTGGTATTAGGCATCATTGCTCAGTTTTTAAATGTAGGCGCTCAAGTAACACTTTGGGGCAATTTCGTTGACTTAAAAATTGATTATGCGCCTGAAACCAATTTATGGATTGTTGAGAAAATTTATCAGACTACCTCAGAGATGTCGGCAACGCAAATGGCCAGTTTTCATGCTTCTTTTGCATTCATCTTGTTCTTATTGGGTCGTTTTTTAGGCACCTTCCTGATGGGTAAATATAAATCAAACCAAATTCTTGGTATTTATGCGATCGGTGCTGTGGCATCACTCATAATTGCCATGATGGGTGGAGGAATCATTGCGGTGGTAGCATTAATGATGGTTTATTTTTGTCAATCTATTATGTTCCCAACCATCTTTGCCTTGTCTTGTAAAAATCTAGGAGAGGGCTCAAAATTAGCTTCTTCATTAATCATTATGTCGATTGTGGGTGGATCTATTTTACCTCCAGTAGCCGCATCTTTATTTAAGATAAATACGAATATGGCATTGGCAATACCTATGTTATGTTTTAGTTATATCGTCTATTTTGCTTACCGTGGATCCAGAATTTCTGCACATGAATAGATATATTTTAATTTTAGATTTGGTAGATGAAGAATCTTCCATCAAGCAATATGAAGCGTATCATGAATTGATTCCAAAAGAAATCGATCAAAGTATACGTCAATCAGGAATTACATCGATGGAAATATACCGCTATGCGAATCGATTGGTCATGGAAATGATTACTGATGATTCGTTTAGCTTTGAAGCAAAAGCTAAAGCAGATCAAGAAAATGATGCAGTGCAAGCTTGGGAGAATTT
This sequence comes from uncultured Cytophagaceae bacterium, assembly GCA_903898715.1. Lineage (GTDB taxonomy): Bacteria > Bacteroidota > Bacteroidia > Cytophagales > Spirosomataceae > Aquirufa > Aquirufa avitistagni. The sequence continues at coordinate 6,435 of CAIUGL010000118.1, read as the reverse complement.
AATGAATCAATTCCAACAACGAATTCCAGGATCGAAACCCACGGAAAAATGGGTATTAACCAAACGCATTTTTAGTTTAAATTAATATTATGTCACGTACTTATTTACAAATAAATCCATCTGATAATTTACTCGTTGCCCTACAAGACCTTAAAGCAGGTACTGTTATAGAGCATGAAGGAAACAAAATTACTTTACAAGATGACATTGCAGCCAAACACAAGTTTACGACAGAAGCAATAAGTACACATGGCAATGCCTATATGTATGGTGTTTTAGTGGGTCACGCAAGCCAAGATATCCCCAAAGGTGGATTAATTCATACGTTTAATCTTCATCATGCCTCTCAAGATTTTGAAGGAAAGTTAAAAGACTATACTTGGTCTAGTCCGGATGTTAGTAAATTCAAAAACAGAACATTTAATGGATACCACCGCGCGGATGGACAAGTAGGGACACAGAATTATTGGTTGGTCATTCCGCTCGTTTTCTGTGAAAACAGAAACATTGAATTACTAAAGAATGCGTTCATTCAAGGATTAGGCTTTCAGAAAAATGATTCCGTGACTGAGCAGGTCATTCATTTACGTAAGCAATTTGAAGCAGGAAAGGCCTTAGCCTTAGGCTCTAGCTCAAATGAGGCTATTATTGCCAAAAGCCCACTATTTCCCAATGTGGATGGAATTAAATTCTTAACACATGAAAGTGGGTGTGGAGAAAACAAAGATGATTCCGAAAACCTATGTGCCTTATTAGCTGGCTATTGTGTTAATCCGAATGTAGGCGGAATTACTATATTAAGTTTAGGTTGCCAGCACTCACAAATTGCCGTTTTCAAACAAAAATTAGCTGAAAAAGACCCGAATTTCAATAAACCAATGCACATCTTTGAACAACAGCAAGATGAAGGTAGTGGAGTTGAAAATTTACTAAATGAGGTTGTATTAAAAACGTTTGAAGGCTTAATTGAAATTAATCAAATTGACCGCAAACCAGCACCATTATCTGCTTTACGCTTAGGCGTTAAATGTGGCGGATCCGATGGTTTTTCAGGAATATCGGCTAATCCGGCAATTGGACATACGGCCGACTTGCTTGTGGGACTAGGCGGAACAGTCATGATTGCTGAATTTCCAGAGTTATGCGGCGTAGAACAAGAATTACAAAATCGTTCTGTAACGGCAGAGGTAGCAGATAATTTTGGCAAAATGATGCGAGAATATGCCAAACGTGCCGCAGCAGTAGGAGCAGGCTTCGACATGAATCCTTCTCCAGGAAACATTAAAGATGGATTAATCACTGATGCGATTAAATCGGCTGGTGCAGCTAAAAAGGCAGGTTCTTCTCCAATCGTTGATGCACTTGGATATGGCCAATACGCAACACAAAAAGGTCTAAACTTAGTTTGTACACCCGGAAATGATGTGTTGGCCACCACCGGAATGGCAGGAGCAGGTGCTACAGTTCAATTATTTACAACAGGCTTAGGAACACCTACGGGCAACCCCATTAGCCCGATGGTAAAGTTGTCAACGAACACACGGTTAGCAAATAAATTACCTGAAATCATTGATATAGATTGCGGACCAATCATCAGCGGTGAAAAATCGGTAGAAGAAATGGGGGAAGAGGTCTTAGAATATGTGATTAAACTCGCTTCGGGGGAGATTACTACGAAAGCGATGGATTTGGGACAGGATGATTTTATGTTCTGGAGAAGAGGAGTATCGCTTTAGACGCTGGACGTTAGACGTTGGACGTTAGTCTCTTTGGCAAACCTTTCAGGATTGCCAAAGTTTGAGACGCATGCAATGCGGCGATTAACCCAATAAGAGGTGAGAGGTAAGAGGTAAGAATAAAAAATTTGCTAGTGACTAGTGACTAGCGACTTAAAATATAAACTATGCTATTTTCATTAAAAGGTAAAAAAGTAGTTGTCACCGGCGGATGCTCGGGTATTGGTAAATCCATTGCCTTAACATTCTTGCAACAAGGTGCGGAGGTACATGTAATTGATTTACATAAACCAGCTGAGCCTTTGCCTGATAAAATCAACTTCCATCAAGCAGATATTACCGACCTTGAAATGGTGGAGCAAATAGCGATGCGTTTGACCTCAATCGATATTTTGGTCAACAATGCGGGTATTCCTCAAATTGGAAATTTGGAGAAAACGAGTCCTGCCGACTTCCAGCGTATTTTTGACGTTAATGTAAAGGGCGCTTATCATTGCATGTATGCTTTTATCCCCAATATGGTGAAACAAAAGTCGGGGGTTATTTTGAATATGGCATCTGTAGCGGCATCCGTAGGGATTCCAGATCGTTTTGGATATTCCATGACCAAAGGGGCGATTAAATCCATGACGCAATCCGTTGCGAAAGATTATATCAATCAAGGCATTCGTTGCAATTGCATATCTCCTGGACGTGTTCATACACCATTTGTAGATGGATTCATTGCTAAAAACTATCCCGACAATCAAGCAGAAATGTTTGAAAAATTATCAAAAACACAGCCATTAGGTCGCATGGCTAAACCTGATGAAATTGCCAATTTAGCCTTATATTTATGCTCCGATGAAGCCGCATTCATCACAGGATGTGATTATCCAATCGACGGTGGATTCATTTATCTAAACAATTAAAACCTATGAAAACGAAAATTTTAAGCATCATTTGTTTAATCAGCATGAGCCTAAGCTCATACACAACACTTGAAAATCCTACGCGTATCGTATTTTTTGGTGATTCGATCACACAAGCTGGGGTTAACAAAACAGGTTACATTACCAAAATGGCTGAAATGCTCGGCGCACAAGGCCTAGCCAGTAAATACGAACTTATCGGAGCAGGTATTGGCGGCAATAAAATCTACGATTTATACCTTCGTCACGAAGAAGATGTCATTGCTAAAAAACCGAATATTGTCATCATCTATGTAGGAATTAATGACGTTTGGCATAAGACATCCTCACGGACAGGTACAGATGCCGACAAGTTTGAAAGGTTCTATAACGCTTTAATTAAGCGATTACAAAATGCTAATATTCAAGTAGTTATATGCACACCAACGGTCATTGGCGAGAAGTTCGATGCAACAAATGAGAATGACGGTGACCTAAATGCCTACTCAAATATCATTCGGAAAATTGCCACAGATAATCAATGTAAATTGATCGATTTACGTAAGGCCTTCTTAAGCTATGAGGAGAAAAACAACATTGAAAATAAAGCTTCAGGCATATTAACAACAGATCGCGTACACCTAAATGAAGCAGGTAACCAGTTTTTAGCTGAGACCATGTGGGAAACAATCAAAAAATTATAGTCGATGCAATTAGTAAGAATAGGAGAATTTGAACAAGAAAAACCAGCGATTCTTATCGATGGTCGCTATTTAGACGTTTCAGCATATGTTCAAGATTATAATGAAGCATTTTTTGCAGCTGATGGTTTAACCAAACTAGCAAAAATATTTACTTCAACAGATTTACCTGAAATCAAATCACCTAAGCGTATTGGTTCATGTGTCGCTCGACCTTCCAAAATTATTTGTGTGGGCTTGAACTACGCAGATCATGCGCGTGAAACAGGAGCAGAAATACCAACAGAGCCGATACTTTTCTTTAAGTCAACAACAGCACTGAGTGGTCCATTCGATCCTGTAATTATTCCAAAGGGATCTACCAAAACAGATTGGGAAGTGGAATTAGCTATCGTAATTGGCAAAAAAGCCCAATATGTTTCAGAAACAGAAGCTTATGATTATGTAGCTGGCTATTGTTTACATAATGATTATTCAGAGCGCGAATACCAATTAGAACGCGGTGGTAACTGGTCCAAAGGAAAGGGATGTGACACATTTGCACCTTTAGGACCTGTCTTAGTGACAAAAGATGAAATAAAAGATGTGCATAATTTATCCATGTGGCTCGATGTAAATGGGAAGCGTTTTCAAACATCAAACACAGATCAATTAATCTTCAACGTACCTCAGGTAGTTTCTTATATTTCCCAATTCATGACACTTTTACCAGGTGATGTGATTTCTACGGGGACACCACATGGGGTAGGATTAGGTTTCAAACCACCCATTTATTTACAACCTGGTGACGTAGTAACACTAGGAATGGATGGACTAGGAGAACAAAAACAGACAGCCGTAGCTTATTCATTATGATTGATTCCCATCAGCATTTCTGGAACTATGATGAAGAACGAGACGCCTGGATAACACCAGAAATGTCCGCAATTCGTGCTGATTTCTATCCTGATGAAGAAACATTTCGATCAAAAGGGATTCAGAGTTGTGTCGCAGTCCAAGCTGCATCGTCTGAAGAAGAAACGTTATTTCTCCTGGCTTTAGCAGAACAATCCGATTTTATTCGCGGCGTAGTAGGCTGGGTAGATTTACAACAACCCAATATTGAAGACCGACTTGCCTATTTCTCACAATTTGAAACTATTAAGGGTTTTCGCCACATCGTTCAAGGTGAAAAGGATCCTGATTTTCTAAAGAGACCCGTATTTTTAAAAGGTGTTCGAGCGCTAGATGCTTTCGATTACACCTATGATTTACTGATTTTATCACATCAACTGCAGTCAGGTATTGATTTTTGTCAAAGTCTTGAACAGAAAATCGTATTAGACCATTTGGCAAAACCACCGATTAAATCGGGTGATTTAAGCACGTGGAAAAAAGAATTACAGGCCTTTAAATCTTTGGATCATGTGTCTGCCAAAATATCCGGTTTGGTGACCGAAGCAAATTGGCAACATTGGACCCAGGATCAAATGAAAGAAGTGATAGATACGGCATTAGCCGTATTTGGACCAGATCGATTGATGTTTGGTACTGATTACCCTGTGGTTAAAGTCGCCGCTGAATTAGATACGTGGATAGACGTTTACACGTCACAAATTCAATCACTAAGCAAGTCGGAACAGGAAAAAATGAATCAATCAAATTGCATCAACTTTTACGCATTAGACTAATATGAATCTAGGACTCAAAGAAAAAGTAATTATTGTAACCGGTGGCGCAAAGGGAATAGGCGCGGGAATCAGTCAAGCCCTAGGCTTAGAATCTGCCATGGTTGTTATTGTGGGCCGAAGCGAAGCTGACAACCAAGCATGCATCAACATCATCCAAGCCACAGGAGGACAAGCTTTTTCATTTGTAGCTGAACTAACTCGACCGGAGGAATGTACGCGCGTGGTAAAAGAGATAGTAAACATGTTTGGACGCATTGATGGATTAGTCAATAATGCAGGCGTTAATGATGGGGTAGGCCTCGAAAATGGTACGTATGAGCGATTTATGCAATCATTGCATGCAAATCTAGTTCATTATTATCTGCTGGCACAAGCTTGTTTACCTTACCTGAAACAATCCAAAGGTGCTATCGTAAATATCGGTTCCAAAACTGCAGAAACGGGCCAAGGAGGAACATCCGCTTATGCTGCTGCAAATGGTGGAAGAAACGCTTTGACACGCGAATGGGCTGTAGAATTATTGCCGTTTAACATTCGAGTTAATTCGGTGATCGTCGCCGAATGCTATACGCCACTATACGAAAAGTGGATTCAAACCTTGCCAAACCCGAAAGAAAAATTAGCAGAAATTGAATCAAAGATTCCTTTAGGCCAACGAATGACTACCGCTGATGAATTGGGAGCTATGGTTGCTTTCTTATTATCACCTAAATCAAGTCACACCACAGGTCAATTAATCCATGTGGACGGAGGATATGTTCACTTAGATCGGGCACTATGATTCAAGAACGTAATTTAGTCAGCCCAGGATTACTCGTAGATCCCAAAATCGTGCAGGCCAATATAGCTTGGATTTTGAATCAAGTGGACAATAATCCACATCGACTAAGGCCGCATATAAAAACACATAAAACGCGGGAAGTAAACCAAATGCTTTTGGCAGCGGGTATATACAAATTCAAAGCGGCAACCATCGCTGAAGCTGAATTATTAGCCCTAGATGAAGCACCAGATGTGTTGTTATCCATGCAACCCACAGGCACAACGCTCACCCGATTCATTGAACTTCAAAAAAAGTACCCCAAAACCTCATTTTCATGCCTTTTAGACGACCGAGTACCTGCCACGCAGTTGGCAGAAATCTCTGAAAACCAAAAAGTCTTCGTCGACTTAAACATGGGTATGAATCGAACAGGCATCCGTCCCGAAGTAGCATTACCACTCATTCAACATATTCAAAGTTTGTCTTCGCTGCAGTTAGTGGGGCTTCACGCGTATGATGGTCACATTCGTGATGCAAACATCGAAGACCGCAAAAAACATGTGGAGAAGGATTTTGAGCACTTTTATGACTTAGTCAACCAATTGGATTCTAATTTAGAATTGGTCGTAGGTGGAACTCCTAGTTTTTTAGTGCATCATCAGAATCCAAAATTTG
>CAIUGL010000117.1 GCA_903898715.1 uncultured Cytophagaceae bacterium | reverse complement strand
TTTGAAATGATTCTTATTTGACCCCCTTTGGCAGCTACAGCAGCTAATTTTGCTGTAAACTCTTTATCTAATTGAGTCCAATCAGCGGCTTTTCCTCCGATTTGTGGTCCCTTTAATTTCTCATTGTCATACAGACTCAAAACCGAAGCATGTGCGCGACCTGATAGCGTTCCTTTAGAAACCGATGATAATTTGTTACCCTCGATTTTGATAGGCCGACCTTCACGTGTCTTCACCAAGATAGAAGCGTAATCGCCTCCGTCCGTGTAAGTCGACGCGTACCAGTTGGCAATCGTTGGCTCTACATCTTCCGGTTTGTTCAAGTAAGGAATCGTTTTCTTAACGGGTGCTTCGCAAGCAGCTAATGAAACGGCTGCAACACCGAATCCTAGCATTTTAAGAAAATCACGACGATGAGTTCCTGATCCATCTACTAAGGCATCGCCTTTTGAATCATTTTCGGATGGCATATTGCCAAACTCATTGTGGACATTTTTGACAAACGATGGTTCATTGGTTAACTCCTCAATCCCTTTCCAATACCTCTTGTTCGAATTTTCCATATAATCTTTCTTATTCAGACTAATTTTGAATCTATTGTATACCTATTAATAATGGCACTTAGAACACTCTAAACCACCAATGTTTTGCACTTTTAATGGAGTCTTGCTATCCTTATTATGAATTTCAACTAACTTATCATAGTAAGCATTCCCCTTCGCGTTTACGTCTGTTTGACGGTGGCAATCGATACACCATCCCATTGTCAACGAAGAACGTTGCTCAACAACTTCCATTTTCTCAATTTCTCCGTGGCAGTTTTTACACTCTAATCCACCTACGTTTGTATGTTGCGAGTGGTTGAAGTACGCCAAATCCGGCAAGTTGTGTACACGAACCCATTGGATAGGCTCATCATTTTCCAATGCCGTGTAAATTTTTTGAATTTCTGGTGATTCACGCTTGATCGCGTTGTGGCAGTTCATACAAATGTTAGCCGATGGTACGTTACCGCCTTTTCCTGAATACACACCTGTATGGCAGTAGTTACAGTTGATTTGATATTGACCTGCGTGTAATTTGTGTGAAAATTTAATTGGTTGCTCAGGAGCATATCCTTGGTGGATACCTACACCATAAGCAGCATCAATCGTTGCTTTGCCGCCTAATAATAAGGCTAACACTAGAATACCCGTTTTTACTGCTGAATTAGCGGCTAGTTCTTTTAAGTTAGCTGAAATGCGTTGCATTAACGGCGTCTCGGCTGCAGCAGCTGGGTCTTGTGTAATTTTACCTAGCGTATTTACGATAGAAAGTAGCGCGATCAATACTAAAACCATGATGATCAATAGTCCTAATAACAAAACTTCCATCATACCACCTGAACTTTGAGCTGCGGGTGCTGCGGCTCCATCTGCTGCCGGAGCTGCTCCAGCTGCTGGTGCTGCAGGTGCAGCATTCGATGCATCGATGTAGGCGATAATACCTTTGATTTGATCTTCAGAGAAATTCGGATAAGGTGTCATGGCAGCCTTATTGAATTTATTGTATAAATCGTTTGCATACTTGTCGCCTGAAGCGATAACAGCTTGTGGGTTATGTACCCACTTAACGATCCACTCAATTGGGCGACGCTCACTAATTCCCTTCAGTCCTGGTCCTACTAGAACCTCATCTGTGGATGCGTGACATGCCGCACAATTGTTTTTAAACAATGTTTCCCCTTCTGCAGCGTCTTGTGCAAATGTTGTGCCAAATGTAGCGATTAACAGTGTGAAGGATAATAGAAACTTAACGAGAGTGATTTTTTTGGAAAACATAAATATTGATTTTTCTCATTTTAATTCAGTCCGCAAAACTACAATCCGAATTTTTAGGAAACAATTTATTCATAGAGCAATTTCAGGTTTTTTTTAAGGTTTTTAGCCTTATTTAGAATTTTTCAAAATAAGCCACGAAAGAAAATGTAATTTTTCTAGAGTAGTTTGTACAAAACAGAGTTGAACAAAAAAACCTTCCGAGGTGGAAGGTTTTTTGAGGTTTCGAGCGGATTCGAACCGCTGTAGAAGGTTTTGCAGACCTCTGCCTAGCCACTCGGCCACGAAACCAATGAATTGGGATGCAAAAATAGCTTTTTTTCAGTTAGGAGCAAGGGGAAAGTCAAAAAATAGTACACAGTCGCTAGTCCACC
>CAIUGL010000116.1 GCA_903898715.1 uncultured Cytophagaceae bacterium | reverse complement strand
TGACACCAAATTAGTAGGAGAACCTTGTCCAATATTAAGTACCGGAGGTAGGTTGTCAGGATAGGTAGGCGACCATTTACTATTTCCGGTTCGCCACCCAAACTCACTACCACTGGTGGCGTGGCAAATACGGGTCGGGCGATACCAAGGAAGGCCAAAATCCCATTCCATATCCGCGTCATACACAAAAAGATCTCCAGTTTCGTTGAAAGCTATATCAAATGCATTGCGATATCCCGCGCTCACGAGTTCCCATTTTTTACCTTCTGGGTCTATTTTGGCAATCCAGCCACCCGGAGCATACCGGTCATTGGCATGCCCGCGCGGGTCTTTGATCAAAGGAAACATGTTGTCTTCCTGCCAGTTATTTGGCAATCGATAGGCATCCATCGGAGGGACATCCGTGTGATTCCCAGAGATTAAAACTATAGATTGTTTATCCGGAGATAAAATTATGCTGTGCGGTCCGTGTTCGCCATCACCTTTGAATTCCTTTAACAACGTGATTTTGTCAAATTGGTCATCGCCATCCAGATCTTGAATGCGGTAGAGACCACTGCCGCGCGTGCCTGAGTTGGGTTTCGCACGGGCATTCACCATGACATAAATACTCTTAAACGCATATAATAATCCGTGTGCATTCCCAATGCCTAAGGTATCAGCACCCTTCCCAAATTTCAATTTCTCAATCATGGGTTTAGTGCTTGTTCCCAGTGGAGGTACGGTCACTCGAAAAAGGCCTCCATATTGATCAGAACAAATCATTCTTCCGCGATCATCAAACGTCATTGAAACCCAGGAGCCAATATGCTCATCGGAGGGACTAATTAAATGTTCCAATTTAAAACCGGGCTGAAGTCGAATTTTATCCAGTTTGGGATTCGACCCATCTGTGCGCATCGGTTCGATACGAAATAGTAATTGATAGCTTGTGCTGGCGAGTAAGAGGAAAAGAATTACTGCCCCGAAATAGGTACGCGTTAGTTTCATAGGTTCAGGTTCGTCGGACGTTCAATTTGGCCGATTCGTAAAAAATAAATGTACAAAAACTAGCCTTAAAATTCGCTTACCAACGCATAGAAATCAGGATACGTCCCTATAAAGGCTTGACAGACATCTCGTTGCATCATAAATTTCTATATATTTACCGAAACCTATTTAATCACAAATGAAGAACTTACGCTTTGGAATCCTCCTACTTTTGATTCCCTTTCTTGGATTTTCGCAATCCAAAATCAAACCCGAAAATGCGCTTAAAAGTTACTTAACGAATGGCGACTCAAACTATACGTGGGAGCTGAAAGATTCGGCCAACATCGGTAGTGCGAAGGCCTATCAGGTATTATTGACCTCCCAAAAATGGCGCGGAATTATGTGGAGACATCAGCTAACAATCATTATTCCATCCTCCGTCCAATATGATGGCGCCCTACTTTTCATCACAGGCGGAAGTAATAAAGATGAACAACCAAACTGGAGTAAAGAAGATAAATTGTGGCCCATCTTAAATGCCATCGCATCCAAGAATAAAGCGGTGGTTGCTTTAATTAAACAGGTTCCAAACCAGCCGCTTTATGATGGGAAAACAGAAGATGAGCTGATTACGCATACCCTAAATGAGTTCCGTAAAGACAAAGATTATACGTGGCCACTCTTATTCCCCATGGTGAAATCTGCCGTAAAAGGCATGGATGCCGTTCAGGAATTTGTAGCTAAAAAGACCAAACATTCTGTGTCCAATTTCGTGCTAGCAGGTGCCTCCAAACGCGGATGGACAACGTGGCTATCTAGCGCAATCGACGACAAGCGCGTGAAGGCCATTGGCCCTATGGTCATCGACATGCTGAACATGCCCAAAACGCTCAGCTACCAATTTGAGACGTACGGCGAATACAGTGATCAAATTGAAGACTATGTCAAAATAGGCATCCC
>CAIUGL010000115.1 GCA_903898715.1 uncultured Cytophagaceae bacterium | reverse complement strand
GCCGCCAACAGGTAAGCCTATTTCGATTGAAATTGCCGGAGATGACTTTGCTGTTCTTCAGGATTTGGAGCAAAAAGTTCGGAAGATCATTCAGAAGTCGGGGATTGAAGGAATTCAGGAATTGAAGTCTGATTTGGTGACAAATAAACCTGAAATCATTATCGACGTGAATCGCGAAAAGGCGAGTCGCGAAGGAATTTCTTCGGCGCAAGTTGCCATGGCGGTTCGTACTGGATTGTTCGGTGCAGAGATTTCGAAATTCCGGGATGTCAAGGATGAATACCCTATCCAATTGCGTTTAAAGGGCGATTCTCGTAATCAAATAGAGAAGTTATTGTCGATGAATATCACATATCGAGATATGAATATGGGTGGGGCATTGCGCCAGGTACCATTGAATTCAATCGCTGATATACGGTATGCAACATCATTTAGCCAGATTAATCGGAAGAATCAGGAACGTGTGGTGACCTTAGGTTCGGATGTAGTTCAAGGTTATAATGCCAATGAGATTGTCGGTGAGTTGGAGCAATTGTTTGAAACGATTGACATGCCACAAGGATATAAAATCCGGATGGGTGGTGAGCAGGAGCAGCAAAAAGAATCAGGGGAATTCTTGGGTATCGCATTTTTGGCGGCCTTGGTATTGATCTATTTGATTTTGGCTACTCAGTTTAATTCGGCGGTGAAACCATTCATCATTTTTGCGACTATTTTACTTTCGTTGATCGGGGTGTTATTAGGCTTTATGGCATTTGGAATGACCTTCTCCGTGATTATGTCGGGTGTGGGTATTATTGCACTAGCTGGTATCGTGGTGAAGAACGGAATCTTATTGATTGAATTCATTGAGGAGTTGCGTTTCAAACGTGGTTATGATTTGAAGGAAGCGATCATTGAAGGAGGAGGCATTCGTTTGACGCCGGTATTATTGACAGCATCTGCTGCCGTATTGGGTTTGATTCCATTGGCGGTAGGATTGAGTATTGATTTTGTGGCCATGTTTACGGAGTTAAATCCACATATATTCTTTGGTTCTGAGTCGGCCGACTTCTGGGGGATTTTGGCGTGGACAATCATCTTTGGATTGACGTTCTCGACTGTGTTAACCTTGTTGATTGTGCCGTGTATGTATTATATCTCGGAGCGAATTAAGCAAAAATTCTTTCCAAAAAGAGCGTAATTTTTGGTGGTTCAAGTAGATTGCGAAAGCCCTCGAACAATGTTCGGGGGTTTTTTGTTTGGTAGATTCAGGTCACAGTAGCAGGGCTAAATTTTGAAAAAAGTGAAAAAACGGATTAACTTACACCTTCTATAAAATCACTTATTATGAAGTATTTATTGGGATTACTTTTACTGCCTCTTGGAATGTTTGCACAAGATCGGACCTATGGTAAATTGTGGGCTACGCGATCGCAGGTCATGGCTCAAAATGGCATGGTTGCCACGTCACACCCCTTGTCGACGCAAGCGGCATTGGATGTATTAAAGGCAGGAGGAAATGCAATTGATGCGGCAATTGCTGCGAATGCGATGGAGGGTGTGGTTGAACCCCATGTGAATGGGATTGGCGGCGATTTATTTGCAATTGTTTGGGATGCCAAAACAAAAAAATTATACGGGCTTAATGGCTCAGGTCGTTCGCCAAAATCACTGACTTTGGCAGAATTTAAAAAGCGTGGGTTAACGCACATCCCTTCGCTGGGTCCTCTTCCCGTTTCTGTACCTGGTGCGGTGGATGCTTGGTTCGAGTTGCATAAAAAATTCGGCTCGATGCCTATGCCAAAAGTATTGAATTCCGCCGTTTCGTATGCGCGCAATGGTTTC
>CAIUGL010000114.1 GCA_903898715.1 uncultured Cytophagaceae bacterium | reverse complement strand
TTCTCCAAGGCAAGCGATTCCGGCAACACGAAATATCCGTACAATGCATTAACCATCGTCAATACCGCAGAAGCATAAAAGGGTAAATGCACATCAATATTTCCCAGTAATCCACCGATAGCAGGTCCAACAATAAATCCAAGACCAAAAGCGGCACCCACCATACCAAAGTTTTTAGCTCGATTTTCTGCCGTAGATACATCGGCAATATAGGCTTGTGCTGTGGTGAAACTAGCTCCTGTAATTCCGGCGAGTATTCGGCCCACAAATAACCAGGTGATATTGGGCGCATTGGCTAGTAATAAATAGTCCAATGAGAACCCAAATAATGAAGCTAAAATAATAGGCCTACGACCGTACTGATCCGAAAGTCCGCCTAAGACTGGCGAAAAGATAAATTGCATGATGGCATAAGAAGCCATGAGCCAACCGGAATATTGGGAGGCGGTACTTAAATCACCCCCTGTAAATCCACGGATCAATGTAGGCATCGTTGGAATAATAATTCCAATACCCATGACATCAATCAATAACGTAACAAATATAAAACCGATCGCTGCGCTGCGCTTCTTCTGTGACATGCAAATTAATTTGTTCGCAATTTACTAAAATTGATAGGCTTTCTTTGCCAACAGAAAATCTTTACTGATTTGGGCGCATTGTTTTGGTGTTTTGGCCTTATCAGGTACCCCATCTAATTCTACGATGGCCCATCCCGCAAATTTTATTTTATCTAAAGCTGCAAAAACACCCACTAAGTCAACGTTTCCTTGACCTAATTCAACAAATTTATATGATTTTGGATTCGCATTTCCAACGATCGGGCATTCCACATCCTTCACGTGCAAACTGTGTAATACTTTTTTATACTTGATAACTGCCTCAGCAGGTTTTCCGCCACCTTGGTGGTAATGAGCTACATCTAGCAATAAACGAACATAATTCGGATCCATGGCTTGCACTAACGCATCCACCTCCTCAGGTGTCTCGCCATATTGATTCATGTGGTTGTGGTACGTAGCTTGAATGCCAATTTCCTTTGTCAATTTACCTATTTCATTCATCGCGGCTCCCAATCGCGTCAATTCATCTGCGGTAGGCGGTACATTATTTTTACGTAAACTGTTTGTCAATTGTATGGATGTTCCTCCCAATGCTTTCACAAAACGCGCATGATTTAAGTGCATGGCTGCATTGGCTTCTTTTTTTGCTGGATCAATCTCCACATTTCCACTTGAAAACATGACTAATGAAAGTCCTTTCGCATCTAATAAAGCTTTGATTTCAGCCGGATTGTCCTTGTATTTCGCGTAAGTATTCGCTCGCAATTGAATTCCCTTGTAACCTAATTCCGCTAATTCTTCAATGGCTTGTTCATCTTTTCCGCCCCAAGTAATGGCCGAATAACCCATACGGTACGTTTTTGATTTGGCAGAAGGAACAAAGGCAGCTAATGCCAAAAGTGAATTTTGTGCAATAAATCGACGACGTGAAAGCATAAAAAAGAGGTTAGAGGTTTGAGGTAAGAGTTAAGAGGTTTATTTTCAAAACAACAAAAAAAAATAGAAAGAAAAAAGGGAAATAGTAGGCAGTATCCAGTAATCA
>CAIUGL010000113.1 GCA_903898715.1 uncultured Cytophagaceae bacterium | reverse complement strand
TCCTTTCCTGCTTGTTTATAGATGGTTCCTACACGCGCACGTTCCTCATCCGTAAATAGCGGAAATGAAATTGCCCCGGGAATATGTGCCCGCTGGAATTCCCCTGGCGAACGCACGTCGAGAATCGGCCCTTGTGCTGCGGCCGTGACAAATGCGTTGGGGTCTAATTTTTCAGGCATCTAGTGGTTGAGTACAGTTAATTCAAAAGTAAGTGGATCAAATGCGGCATAAAGCTTAGCTAAAAACGCAGGGTCCGACATATAAAATTCCAGGAAATTCGTGTATCGCTCCTGCCAATGTCCCTCCGGGAATAAATCCTGCTTCACAGCGGCTAATTGGCGCAAACCAGTCTCCTGATTTCGTTCCTCTGCCTTGCGCATTTTCTTTGTCAACCGGTCTAATCCTTTTTGCCAACGTGTTTCCTCGGCTAGAACCGCGGGCTCTAAGGTCTCATCGATGGCTTGTGCTTTTTGGGCTATTTTACTCATTAGCGTAGAAAGACGCTCATGCTCATCGCCTAAGTCTAGGATATTTTTGGTGTGCTTGTCGATGAATGTAGCGCGCAACACATGCGCCTCTTGAAATAAATCCAAGATGGAAAGTTCCAGTTTCTCGAGTCTTTTTTCAACGAGCGGTGGGACAACTAATGCAAAATTGCGAGGTAGCAAAATTGGGTAGGGAACCTGGTGTAAATCAAAAATACTTTTCAGTTGGAACCAATATCCTACCTCTGCAGGCCCTCCAAGATAGGCTAAGTTGGGCAAGATGATTTCTTGATATAAGGGCCTAAGGACGACATTCGGGCTGAAGTTTTCGGGGTGATTTGCAATCTCCGCTTCGATGGCTTCTTGGGTAAAACGGATATCCGTGTTCAGTACGTGGTACGTTCCGTTACGCTGCTCAATGCGCTCCCGAAGATCCCCTTTCATGTAGAAAAAGTTGATCTCGCGTGCATGAATTTGGGGTTTATACCCCAATGAAACGAGCTTTTCGTCCGTGTCATGCACGGGTTTTTGGTGGGCTTGTGTGAGCACATCCGCCTCGATCACTGATTTTAACAAGCCCTTCAGTCTAGCATCATCCGCATCAATGCAGAGTAAACCGGTTTCGCCGAACAAGGCATGGACATATTTGCGTACGGCCTCAGTGAGCGTTTCGCTGCTTTGATAAGCGTCTTTAAAAATGGGAATTCCAGCTGGTAATTGGTTGATTAAATCCGCAAGGTCAGTTGTCTTAAATCGGCCAACGGCCCCTGTTTGCGAACTGGTGCAGGTATAGGTTTTTCCAAATAAATGGAAGTGGTTGATCTCATCCCAATCGTGATCTTCGGTTGCCATCCAATAAACTGGCATAAATTTGAATTCAGGATAAGTCTGCTGTAGTTTTCGGGCCAAATTGATGGTCGAAACCAATTTGTAAATCACGTATAATGGGCCCGTCAACAGGTTTAATTGGTGCCCTGTCGATACCGTAAATGTTTTTTCGTCCAACAGGCAATGGATGTTGGGGCTATCTGAGATGCCTTGATATTGGTCTGTTAAAACCTCCACCAACGTTTGCCGATTAACTGATTTTTTTTGATCGATTTGCGCACGGAAAGATTCCAGCGTAGGCGTCGCTCCATAAAACGGATTTAGCTCGGGTT
>CAIUGL010000112.1 GCA_903898715.1 uncultured Cytophagaceae bacterium | reverse complement strand
GTCTGCTTGATGAATTTACTGTACGAAACTTCGTAGTTATTCGTAAACTCAGGCTCCAAATTTGGATTTCCTTGCGAAATATTCAATGGGTTTGTTGCGTTGATATTCGGGTTTAAGTTTTGAATACCTGGACGTTGAATACGGCGGTTATAACTAAATCTCCACGTACCTGACTTGAACGATTTAGACATATTGAAACTTGGTACTAAAACACCATATGGAGGGATCTTCGTATTTTGACCTTCGTTCTTCAAGAAGCTCGCTGTAATGTCTGTTTGCTCAAAACGTGCACCTGCTTTGATTGACCACTTATTTTTGGTCGTCAAGGTGTAAGACGAATACGCTGACCAAATGCTTTGGTTGTAATCGAATACGTTACTAGGTAAGATTAAATTATTTACCGGCGTGTAGATTCCGTTCTTGTCTCCTGTAAACGACGCATAATCAGAAGTCACATCACGTGAGATGGCTTTGGCACCAAACTCAACCATCGACATTTTATTAATTGGCGTTTGATAATCCATTTGAATCGTCGCCTCTTGATTGTACGAATCATTCACGTTTTTGATCGAACTCATGATTTCACTCATCGTTGAACTTGGGTTCAAGATCAAATTGTAAAAATCGTTTGTCCGGTTGTTCCGACTAAACATCGTTAACACCGAAAATTCTTTTTGCGCTTTGGCAAACGTTTTCGTGTAATCGATATTAACATCGACGTTGGCCGACTGATCCAAGGCGTTCGTATTACGTAAGCTAAACAACTTATCGTTACGAATCTGTGACAATCCATCTTGCCAGTTATTTCCATTACGTAAACCAAAACGCACACTTGAAGTCACGGAATTGTACTTGTTGATATCCCAATCAAAACCCAATTGGTAGTTTCCGAAAACACCTTCGCGACGCGTTTCAGCTGTTTGAATGTTTGTATTACGAACTCCATTAGCTGCGTTTGTGATTTGCGTACTTTCAAACTTTCCGTTCACATTGTATTCCGAACGACCGAAACCTCCCAAAGAAAGACCCCAGTTTTTATTTCTGAAGTTACCATTTAAGGACAAATTAGATCCTCGGTAACCTGCACTTGTATCTAAATTCAACGTCAAACCTTGTAAGGTATTTTTCTTCGTCACAATGTTAATGATACCCGCAGAACCTTCTGCATCATAACGTGCTGATGGCGAAGTAATTACTTCAACCGTCTTAATCATATCTGCCGGAATTTGTCTCAAGGCATCTGATAAACTAGACGCCATGATCGTTGATGGCTTGTTGTTAATTAACACCTTCACGTTGGTAGAACCACGTAAAGAAGGATTTCCATCCAAGTCCACCGATAACATCGGAACCTTTTTCAATACATCCGTTGCGTCACCGCCGCGGTTTGTTGCATCTTTTTCCGCATTGTACACGGTACGATCGACACGTTCTTCGATCAAGGCGCGCTGTCCTTCCACAGTTACCTCTTCTAACATTTTTGTGCTAGATGCCATGGAAATCACGCCCAAGTCTTGGTCGTCATTTTTGGCAGAAATAGAAACAAATAACGTTTTGCTATTGTAGCCAATGAACGAGACGATTAATTTATAATCACCTACGGCTACTTTACTGATGGTAAATTTACCTACTTGATCAGCAACCGCCCCATCAACTGGTCGGCCTGTCGTTTTGTTAATCAATGCAACCGAAGCAAATTCAACGGGTTTTTTGTCGGTGGAATCTAATAGATATCCAACAATCTTAGCTGATCCTTTAGGAGCGGCCTGTGCAGTTCCTGGAATTACTGCTTCTTTTTTCGCTGGTGCCATTCCGAAGCCTCCGGGAATTTGAGCATCTACAGTGAATACGGTAACTAGGCTGGTAATTAAAATTAAAAGGTATTTCATATATAATTTAGTTTGGCAATAATTCGTTTCAATCAATTCCGGTCACAAAAATCTGCATACATTTAGTATACCTTTTAATTTTGCGACCAAAACAGGTAATTTGTAGGTCAATTTGTACAAGCCCTTATGATCTCATTGAAATCTTCACGCCTGCAGTTGATTCCGCTAGACAATAGTCTATTGAAAAAATGGCATCAAATGGGTCGTCAGGCGCTTGAAAAAGAATTGAACTTGAAACCTAACAACTTAATGTTGGAAAAGTTTTATGCTCAGGAAATGAATGATGCAATGGTCAATTTTTGGCTACCCATGACCCATAAATTCCCGTTGGATTTCATGTGGTACACAAATTGGGAAATAATCCTAACCGAATCATCCTGCTCTATCGGGGGGATTGGCCTATCAGGATTGCCTGATGATGCAGGAACGACGGAAATTGGCTATGCGCTCGATCAAAAATACCGAGGGCATGGATATGCGCGCGAGGCGGTGGATACATTGAGTAAGTGGGCATTTCAAGATTCCGGTTTACGGGTTATTCGGGCAGAAACGCCTTGTGAAAATTTAGCTTCTCAGCGGGTTTTAGAAGCAAATAATTTTCAGCAAACCGACAAAAAAACGATTCAATGCCCAAATCCCATCGACGTGTTCATGTGGGAACGCCTGCGATAAATTTCATTTATCTCGCAAAAATGGTAATTTTACCGGATTGCCAATATTCTAAGGTCGCAAGACCACCCTTTATATGCAGCATTTTACTTCCGTTAAAGACGCGTACAACATCGACAAACTTGTCAATGAGGCTTTGTTGATGAAAAAATCTCCGTATGCCGATAAGCACATTGGGAAAAATAAAACCATGGGTTTGTTGTTTTTCAATTCCAGTTTACGGACACGTTTGTCTACGCAAAAGGCGGCTCAAAACTTGGGAATGGAAGTTATGGTGATGAACGTGGGTACAGATGGCTGGCAATTAGAGATGAATGAAGGCGTCATTATGAATGGCGACAAGGCGGAACATGTAATGGAGGCCGCGGCCGTTATCGGTCAATACTGCGATATCGTGGGCGTTCGGAGTTTTCCGGGCTTAGTCGATCGCGATTTAGATTATTCCGAATTGGTGATTAACCAGTTCATCAAATATACCGGCAAGCCGATTGTTAGTTTGGAATCAGCTACGAGACACCCGTTGCAGTCGCTGACCGACTTGATTACGATTACGGAAACAAAGCAAGTGGACCGTCCCAAAGTGGTATTAACCTGGGCGCCACATGTGAAAGCATTACCG
>CAIUGL010000111.1 GCA_903898715.1 uncultured Cytophagaceae bacterium | reverse complement strand
TAGTATTTTCGGCGCTTTGGTTCCTCCGATCTATCGGGAATTTGCCGGAGTGGAAGGAGATACGATTTCGCACATTATTGGAAGCACAGGTGGTCAGGTTGTATTGTTGGGCATTTTAGTCTGCGTTTTCGGTATTTATCTATGCGGTAAAGCGGGGATGATGAAGGAAGGGGAGTTGTCGACCGAGCAAAAGCAGGAAACGATCAAGGAGTTTAGTTTAACCAAAGGCTTGATCGTGGCTACGATTTCAGGTTTGTGCAGTGCTTGTTTTAATTTCGGTATTGAGGCGGGCAAGGATATGGCGGGAGCTGCGGTTGCCAAAGGCTGTGATCCCCTGTTCCAAAATAACGTCATTTTTATCGTGGTGCTTTGGGGTGGTTTCTTGACCAACTTCGTGTATTGCATGTATTTGAATTTCTCGAACAAGACCTTTGGTGATTACCTAGATACGCGCGCACCTTTGCGGATGAATTATATGTTCGCGGCGGTGGCGGGTACCACCTGGTTTTTACAGTTCTTTTTTTACGGCATGGGCGAGAGTAAATTAGGCAATGGAGCTAGTTCATGGATTTTGCACATGGCTACGATCATTATGACCTCTAATTTCTGGGGATTGTATTTCAAGGAATGGAAAGGTGTTTCCTCGAAAACATTACGGACGGTGATTGCAGGGATTGTCGTTATTTTGATTTCGGTGATTATAGTTGGGGTTGGTAATTCGATTGCCGACTAACCATGCGTGATTTGATTTATATTGATGAATTTTCCTCCACGCCCAAATATCGGCAGTTGGCCAATTCCATCATCGAAGGCATTCAAGCTGGTAAAATCAAACAAGGTGATGTGCTACCTTCCATCAATGAGTTAAGCTTTGAACATGATATCTCGCGGATTACGGTCGAGAAGGGCTATAATTATTTGAAGTCGCTGGGGATCGTAGAATCGGTTCGCGGCAAGGGTTTTTTCGTGTGCGTCGGCGGCGTCCCTCCAGATTTTCGCATCTTCTTGTTGTTCAACAAGTTGTCTGTCCACAAAAAAATGATTTACGATTCCTTTGTGGCCTCGATGGGACCTACGGCGGGTATCGACTTTTATATTTACAATAACGATTTCAACCTCTTTAAGCGCATTATCACCAAACGTGAATTAGACTATTCGCATATTGTCATCATTCCGCATTTTATGGAAGGGGATTCTATTGCGGTGGATTTTATTAATACGTTACCGAAGGAGAAGTTGATTTTGTTGGACAAATTGCTACCGGGTATTCAGGGGAATTTTGGGGCGGTGTATGAAAATTTCGAACGAGATATTTATGAAACGCTGGTGGAAGCGAAAGAGGCGTTAGCTAAATATGCGTCGGTCCAACTCCTTTTTCCACAATCGAGTTATTATCCCAAAGGGATTGTTCGTGGTTTTGAGTTGTTTTGTCGGGACTTTGCTTTTGACTTTTCAGTTGCCGAGCAGGTGGAGCCGCAGGAGGGAACAGCTTACATTACGGTGATGGAAGATGATTTAATTGTTTTGCTCGATCAAATTAGAGCGAAAGGTTTAACGCTAGGGAAAGAAGTAGGTTTGATTTCGTATAATGAAACGCCCATCAAGCGTTTGTTATTTGAGGGGATTTCGACCATTTCAACTGATTTTGTAAAAATGGGTGAATTGGCTGCTGAAATTGTCAAAACGAATGCGCGAACAAAGTTGGCAAATCCATTCGCTTTCATACATCGCGCATCTTTGTGATACGTAGGATTAACCAAATTTTATTTGGTGAAATTCCAATTTGACACCTGTCTTTCTTTGCAAATTCGCAAAAATAATAGCATTTTTGCACCTTAGTTTAATTGAAAGCGCTTAAAAATTTAATATATAAAAATGAGTAACTCCCCTAAAACCTTATTTGATAAAGTATGGGATTCCCATGTGATTCGGAAGATTGAAGATGGCCCAGATGTTTTCTTTATCGACCGTCATTTTATTCATGAAGTAACAAGTCCAGTTGCTTTTTTAGGCCTTGAAACTCGGGGTATTGGTGTTATGTTTCCGGAGCGCACGTTTGCGACGGCAGATCATAATACACCTACGATAAACCAACATTTACCTGTCGAAGATGCGTTGTCGGCCAATCAATTAAAGCAATTGGCGACTAATTCAGCGAAATATGGTATTTCACATTGGGGTTTGGGTGATCCCAAAAACGGAATTGTGCATGTAGTAGGTCCTGAAAACGGAATTACCTTACCTGGTTTTACGATTGTTTGTGGAGATTCACATACGTCGACGCACGGTGCGTTTGGTGCGATTGCATTTGGTATCGGTACATCAGAAGTTGAGATGGTGCTATCATCTCAATGTATTATGCAGCCTAAGCCAAAGAAGATGCGTATCAACGTGAATGGGGTGTTAGGAAAAGGAGTAACGCCTAAAGACGTGGCTTTATATATTATCGCCAAATTGTCTACCTCAGGTGCTACAGGTTACTTCGTGGAATATGCGGGTGATGTATTTGAAAACATGACCATGGAAGGTCGTATGACGGTTTGCAACTTAAGTATTGAGATGGGTGCACGTGGTGGTATGATTGCACCAGACCAAACAACATTTGATTATATCGAAGGTCGTGAATTAGCGCCTAAAGGGGCTGATTGGGATACGCAATTAGCATATTGGAAGACTTTGAAAACAGATGCAGGTGCTTCATTTGATGAAGAAATCACGTTTAATGCAGCTGATATTGAGCCTATGATTACCTATGGTACCAATCCAGGCATGGGTATGGGTATCTCGAAACATATTCCAAAAGCAACGGATGTTGAAGGTGGTGTAGCTACCTATGCTAAGTCATTGGATTATATGGGATTCTCGGAGGATGATGCGATGATTGGTAAGCAAGTAGATTACGTGTTTATTGGGTCTTGTACCAATGGACGTATTGAGGATTTTAGAGCATTTGCGTCGATTGTCAAAGGACGTAAAAAAGCGGATCATGTGACAGCCTGGGTTGTTCCGGGTTCACATATCGTAGAAGCGCAGATTAAAGAAGAAGGTATTTTAGATATTTTAACGGAGGCGGGATTTGTGTTGCGTCAGCCGGGTTGTTCTGCGTGTTTGGCAATGAATGACGATAAGATCCCTGCAGGTAAATATGCGGTAAGTACATCGAATCGTAATTTTGAAGGCCGTCAGGGTCCTGGATCTCGTACCTTATTGGCGAGTCCATTAGTAGCTGCTGCTGCGGCAGTGACTGGGGTTGTGACAGATCCAAGACAATTTTTATAAGAATTAATATAGAGCAATATGGCTTACGATAGTTTTAGTGTTTTGACAAGTACGGCGGTTCCCATGCCCATTGAGAATGTGGATACTGACCAAATCATCCCAGCACGTTTCTTGAAAGCAACGGAGCGTAAGGGTTTTGGTGATAATTTATTTAGAGATTGGCGTTACGATAAAAACGATCAGCCAAAGGCAGATTTCGTATTGAATAACCCAACGTATTCAGGCAAAATTCTCGTAGGAGGGAAGAACTTCGGTTCTGGATCTTCTCGTGAGCATGCGGCTTGGGCTATTTACGATTACGGTTTTCGTTGTGTAGTTTCTTCTTTCTTTGCGGATATTTTCCGTGGGAATGCGATCAACGTAGGTATTTTACCTGTCCAAGTATCTCCTGAATTTTTGCATCAAATTTTCGAAGCCATTGAAAAAGATCCTAAATCTGAGTTAGTGGTGGATTTGCCAGCGCAAACGATAACGATTTCGTCCACAGGGGCTTCAGAATCTTTTGCGATCAATGGATACAAGAAGCATAATTTATTGAATGGTTTTGATGACATCGATTATTTACAAGCGATGAAATCTGAAATTGCTGCTTTCGCAGTTAATCGCTAAGCTGATGCGACATATTGAAATCATGGATACCACGCTTCGGGATGGTGAACAAACCAGCGGCGTATCCTTTTCTGCTACCGAAAAACTAACGATTGCTCAATTGCTTTTGACTGAACTAAAGGTCGATCGCATTGAGATTGCATCTGCGCGTGTATCAGAAGGAGAATTTCAAGCAGTTAAAAAAATCACTTCTTGGGCTACCACAGCCGGTTTCTTAGATCGGGTGGAAGTTCTCACGTTTGTTGACGGTGGCACGTCAGTACAATGGATGCTCGATGCTGGGGCCAAAGTAATGAATTTGTTGACCAAAGGGTCGTTGAATCATTTGGAGCACCAACTGAAGAAAACGCCTGAACAACATTTTGCAGAGATCGAAGAGACAATTCGCTTAGCTATTTCAAAAGGTTTGACGGTTAATGTGTACTTGGAGGATTGGAGTAATGGCATGCGTAATTCGAAAGAATATGTCATTCGTTATTTAGATTTTCTAACCCAATTACCTATCAAACGGGTGTTATTGCCTGATACCTTAGGTGTGTTAACGCCTTGGGAGACAGCTGCTTATGTGAAAGAGTTAGTGGATCGTTTTCCCACTACCCATTTTGATTTTCATGCACATAATGATTATGATTTAGGTACAGCGAATGCGTTAGAAGCTGTCCGAAATGGTGTGCATGGTTTGCATTTGACGGTCAATGGAATGGGAGAACGCGCAGGTAATGCGCCTTTAGCTTCTGTGATTGCGGTATTAAATGATTATCAGAAAGACATCAAAACGTCCGTTTGCGAAAAATCATTATACACCGTAAGTAAGTTGGTGGAATCTTTTTCTGGTTTCCGTATCCCTGTAAACAAGCCTGTGGTAGGTGAAAACGTATTTACGCAAACAGCTGGGATCCATGCGGATGGTGACAAAAAGAACAATCTATATTTTAATGAATTGATGCCGGAGCGTTTTGGCCGTGCGCGTAAATATGCGTTGGGTAAAACATCTGGTAAAGCAAATATTGAGAATAATTTGTCGGCCTTAGGCATTCAACTATCCGACCAAGATTTAAAGAAAGTTACTCAACGCATCATTGAACTGGGTGACCGGAAAGAGGTTGTTACGCAAGATGATTTACCGTATATCATTTCGGATGTATTGGATTCTAATACAATTGAAGAACGTGTTCAGGTATTGAATTACGTATTAACACATTCCAAAGATTTACGTCCTTCTGTGACTCTCAAGATTTCCGTAGATGGAGAGATATTTGAGGAGCATGCGCAAGGGGATGGTCAATATGATGCATTTATGCATGCATTGGCTATCATTTTCGAGAAAAAGGGACAGAAATTAGCGCAATTAACCGACTATGCTGTTCGTATTCCTCCTGGAGGAGAATCAGACGCATTGTGTGAGACGATTATTACGTGGTCGTTTAATGGGCGCGAGTTAATCACACGTGGCTTAGATAGTGACCAAACCGTGTCTGCCATTAAGGCGACACAAAAAATGTTGAATTTGATTTAATTAATATCATGGCAAAAAAACATATCCTAATTGTTCCAGGTGATGGAATTGGACAAGAAGTTACGGAAGTAGGTAAAAAAGTATTAGAGAAAATTGCGGCCAAATTTGGTCATGATTTTACGTATGATGAGGCATTAATTGGTCACGTGGCGATTGAGGCGACTGGAGATGCATTACCAGCGGAGACCTTAGAAAAAATGAAGGCTTCGGATGCCGTATTGTTCGGTGCGGTAGGTCATCCAAAATATGATAATGATCCATCAGCTAAGGTTCGTCCGGAGCAAGGATTGTTGAAGATGCGTAAGGAATTAGGTTTGTACGCGAATTTACGTCCGATTAAATTGTTTGATGAGTTATTATCTGCTTCAAGCATTAAGCCTGAAATCTTAAAGGGAGCTGATATTTTGTTTTTCCGTGAATTGACGGGAGATATATATTTTGGTGAAAAAGGTCGTAAGAACAATGGCGATACGGCTTATGATGTGGCAGAATATAGTCGTTACGAAGTAGAGCGTATCGGTCGCAAAGCATTTGAAGCTGCTCGCACACGGAAGAAGCATTTAGTTTCAGTGGATAAGGCAAACGTGTTGGAGTCTTCGCGTTTATGGCGTGAGGAGATTCAAAAGTTGGCCTTAGAATATCCAGATGTAACCGTTGAATATCAATTTGTGGATGCTACAGCGATGTTGTTA
>CAIUGL010000110.1 GCA_903898715.1 uncultured Cytophagaceae bacterium | reverse complement strand
TTCGCTATTACGATGAAAATCGAATGATTGCCGGTAAATCCATGAAGGAGCACTTGCGCTTCGCCATAGCTTATTGGCATTCTTTCTGCGGCGATGGTGCAGATCCATTTGGTCCAGGAACACATCATTATCCTTGGGATGTTGCGTCTGATGCGCGTCAGCGTGCTGCCGACAAAGCAGATGCTGCGTTTGAATTTATTACTAAAATAGGTGCGCCATTTTACTGCTTTCACGATGTGGATGCAATCGAAGGGCATAATGATCCGAAGGAATTCACGGATCGAATGAAATTCATCACGGATATTTTCGAGAAAAAACAAGCAGAAAGTGGAGTGAAGTTATTGTGGGGAACGGCCAACTTGTTTTCGAATGAACGCTATATGAATGGTGCGTCTACGAATCCGAATTTTGAGGTAGTTGCTCATGCAGGTGCCCAACTAAAAGGAGCGATCGACGCGACAATCAAATTAGGTGGCGGCGGATATGTGTTCTGGGGAGGTCGCGAAGGGTATATGACCTTATTGAACACGGATATGAAGCGTGAGCGGGAACATTTTGCACGTATGTTACACACTTGTGTGGAATATGCACGACGCAATGGTTTCAAAGGAAAGTTCTTTATCGAGCCAAAACCATGTGAGCCAACTAAACACCAATATGACTATGATGCAGCAACCGTAATCGGTTTCTTACGCGAGTTTGACTTGTTGTCGGAATTTGGATTAAACTTAGAAGTGAACCACGCGACTTTAGCGGGTCATACTTTTGCACATGAGTGCCAAGTTGCATCTGATGCGGGGATGTTAGCCTCGATCGATGCAAATCGCGGTGATAATCAGAATGGATGGGATACGGATCAGTTCCCAACCGATATTTACGAATGGGCTGAAGCCATGTCAATCATCTTAAAGCAAGGTGGATTAGCGGGTGGAGGTATCAATTTCGATGCCAAGCGTCGCCGTAATTCAACAGATGCTGCAGATTTATTCTATGCGCACATTGGTGGTATGGACACGATTGCTCGTTCGTTGATAATTGCCGACAAATTAGCTTCCCATGGTGAAATGGATCGCTTGAAAGCAGCGCGCTATGCAAGTTTCAATTCGGGTAAAGGTGCTGATTTTGAGGCTGGTAAGCTTAAATTAGAAGATTTGTATCAAATTGCAGTTGAGATTGGCGAGCCTGCTATGATCTCTGGAAAGCAAGAATATTTGGAGAATTTGTTAGGTCGTTTTGTCTAAAAAAACGACATTCGGGGTATGATCAAATTCAGATACCTATTATTTTTTATACTAGTAGCAAAAGCAGTTGGAGCGCAAACTCCTGCTGCTTTTTCTACTTCTAAGCCTTGGGCGTATTGGTGGTGGCCCGGAAGTGCGGTGACAGAGGTTGGGATTACCCATAATCTCGAGGCTTTTGCCAAAGCAGGTTTTGGCGGCTTGCACATCATTCCCATCTATGGAGCCAAAGGCTATGAGTCAACGTTTCAGCCGTATCTGAGTGAGGGCTGGAATCAGAAGTTTGCCTTTGTGCTAAAGGAAGCCAAGCGTTTGCACTTGGGTATCGACATGACGCTAGGAACTGGTTGGCCTTTAGGCGGCCCACAAGTTCGAAAACAAGACGCCGCCAAATCGTATAAAATTGAAACTATTTCCATCGCGCCAGGTAAATCTTGGACGGTTCCTAAAGAAGCCAAAGCTGCTTCAGTTTATGTGAACAAGGTATTTGTGGAGGATTTGGTGTCTTTAAAGAAATCAAGTTTTCCAGCGGGGGCGGAGGGAGCGATTGTTTATGTGTTTATGGAGACTTTAACGAACCAACAAGTCAAGCGGGCAGCTCCGGGAGCGGAGGGTTTGGTGATGGATCATTTTAGTAAGTCGGCATTTGCCCAATACCGTGAAGCGTTTGTCCCCTTATTAAAGAAGTCGCATGCGCCTTTAAGAGCATTGTATAACGATTCCTATGAGGTGTATGGAGCAAATTACACTCCTGATTTATTTGCGGAATTTCAGCGCATGAATGGCTATGATTTGCGCGTCTATCTGGATGTGATGGCCAAATCAAAAGCAGAATCTGATGCTGAGAATGCGATTTGGGCAGATTATCATCGCACGTTAGCTCATTTGTTGTTGACCGAGTTTACGCAACCTTTTGCCTCATGGATTAAGCAAATGGGATTTGTGAGTCGAGATCAGGCACATGGTTCTCCCGGAAACCTATTGGATTTATATGCTGCTGTTGATATACCTGAAACGGAGTTTTTTGGCAGTAAACCGTTCGATATCCCAGGATATCGGGTAGATCCGGACTATGACTCGGTTCGATTTGGCATTCCGGATGTGCGAAACTTGAAATTAGCTTCATCGGCAGCTAACTTGACGGGTAAGAAATTGGTCTCTTCCGAGACAACAACTTGGCTAGGAAATCACTTTAAAGTTTCATTGGCTCAGGTAAAGCCAGTCGTCGATCAGGTTTTTATCGGTGGGGTGAACCACATTTTTTACCATGGGGCAACTTATTCGCCCCCTGAGGTCGCTTGGCCAGGTTGGCTGTTTTATGCAAGCACCAACTTCAATCCGCAAAGTCATTTTTGGGAAGCTTTGCCTGAGTTAAATCGGTATGTAGATAATTGCCAAAAAATGTTGCAGGCGCATCCCACTGATGCGGATGTGCTAATGTTTTTTCCGATGGAGGATATTTGGCATGAGCGAAATGGAAAAGGGAAAACGCATCCGTTAGATTTACATGCCAATAGTCGGGACTGGATGAAAAATACTTCTTTTGGACACTGGTCGGAGCACATGCAAAACAAGGGTTACCAAGTTGATTATGTATCTGATTTGCTCATGAAAGGCTTGCAGCCTACTCCAAAGCGTACCTTTAGAACGGCTGCTGGTGCCGAATATAAGATGTTGTTGATTCCTGCCCCACATTTTGTTTCGCTGGAAACGATGGAATTATGGGCCAAATGGGTGAAGCAAGGCTTGCCGGTTTACTTTTTGGAACACATGCCGCTTCAGCCAAATTCGTTTGGCCTGACGGATGAACAAAAGGACCGCTGGCACATCGCTCGGGAAACCATGGTGATGCGTTGGGTTTCAGATCCAACGAATATTTTAGAGCGGTATCGAATTAGTCGCGAGTCGATTGCCGACCAAGGAATTTCATTTATTCGAAAGCGTTCGCCACAGGGAGCTGCGTATTTCATTTCGAATTTGTCCAATCGTTTTTCGGAAGGGCCGGTTCGTCTCGCGAAAGGAGCGGCCGACATAGAATTATACGATCCGATGACTGGGGTCAAATCTGTGGTTCATGTGAATAAGGATAAATCGTTTTTCTTGAATTTGGCACCTGGCCAAAGCATGTTGATTCGTGGAGTCACGACGATGTCAAAAGTTCAGGTGGTCGGAGATAAGGTGATTAGTCCGATTGAGCCA
>CAIUGL010000109.1 GCA_903898715.1 uncultured Cytophagaceae bacterium | reverse complement strand
TGTGTAGGTTAAGCGTTCAAAATCATTTTCCGTCACAAAGCGTAACTTCTCCGTTAAGCTAAGTTCAGATTGCTCTTCTTTTTTCTTGTTTTTCTCTTCCTCCAATAAACGTTTTTCGAGGAAGGCGATATCGTCTGCGCAGTGGTCTAGCGCGTATTTGATGCAGTATTTGGTGAAGTCCTCCGCCAAATTCATGTTATCTTCTAATTCATTAAAGGCCACTTCCGGCTCGATCATCCAGAACTCCGCTAAGTGACGCGTCGTGTTCGAGTTTTCCGCACGGAACGTAGGGCCGAAGGTATACACTTTCGATAAGGCCATCGCTCCAAGCTCACCTTCCAGCTGTCCTGAAACCGTCAAATTCGTCTCCTTGCCAAAGAAATCTTCTTTGAAATCCACTTTACCATCTTCGGTCATGGGTGGATTGGTGGTAGGCAATGTAGTCACGCGGAACATCTCACCAGCGCCTTCTGCATCCGATCCCGTAATGATGGGCGTATGTAAATAGAAGAAACCTTTGTCGTTGAAATACGAGTGCACGGCGAATGCTAAGGCATGTCGGACGCGTAAAATGGCCGAAAACGTGTTGGTACGCGGTCTTAAGTGCGCAATCTCACGCAAGAACTCGAGTGAGTGTTTTTTCGGTTGTAAAGGGTATTTTTCTGGGTCGGCGGTGCCGTATACCTGAATATCGGTTACTTGAATTTCAACGGATTGTCCTTGTCCTTGTGAGGGGATGAGGATTCCGGTGAGGGCGATGCAAGCGCCGGTGGTTACGAGGCGAAGGGTTTCTTCAGCTACGGTCCCGTCGGCAATAACACCTTGAATATTATGGATGGTTGATCCGTCGTTTAGGGCGACGAAGGCAACGTTGGAAGAAACGCGTTTGGTACGTACCCAACCTTTGGCGGTTATGGTTTGATTACTCGGGGATAATGAAAGTATTTCTTTAATTTGCATGCGATAGAATCTCGTAGTGCCGTTTATTTGGTCACAATAAGCCTCAAAAATACGCACAATTACCGAATTATTTCATTTATTTTTGTTTTTAAATACAGCGTTATATGCAGGGATTATCCATCAAGCTGTCACAGCAGCAGAAACTTTCACCGCAGCAGATCCAGTTGATCAAGTTATTGCAAATTCCCACGGCGGAATTGGCGGCGCGTGTGGAGGAGGAATTGGAGCAAAATCCAGCGTTAGAGGAGGGTGTGGATTCGGAGCGATTTGAGGAGGAGGGAGAACGGGAGACCGTGGAGGATTTGGAGCGGGAGGAATTGGAGATCGGGGATTATTTACAAGATGATTATGCGGGGTATAAGATGGCGGGGGATTCCTATGATCCGAATGAGGAGATCCGGGAGCGGCCGATGGCGACTGTGCCGAGTGCGGAGGAGTTTTTATTAATGCAGATTGGTTTTGTGGTGTCGGGTGAGCGGGAGCAGTTGATTGCCGAACAGATCATTGGGTCTTTGGAGGATGATGGGTATTTACGTCGGAACATTGAGAGTATCGTGAATGATTTGGCTTTTACGGTGGGCTTTGAAACGGATTATGCGGAGGTGGAAGCGGTGCTGATGAAGGTCCAACAATTAGATCCGGCGGGCATTGGGGCGCGGGATTTGCAGGAGTGTTTGTCTTTGCAATTGCATCGGCATTCGGTAGGCGAGGATGCCGCACATGCCCTAGCGATTCAGTTAATTGACACCTATTTCGATGATTTCTCCAAACGTCATTATGCCGCCTTGCAGCAAAAATTAGGCGTGGACGAAGTAGCTTTGAAACAAGCCATTGCGGTTATTACGCGGTTGAATCCGAAGCCGGGTGGCACGGAGGCGGGTGAGGTGGCTCAATTTTTACAGCCTGATTTTATTGTGACGCAGGTAGATGGGAAGTTGGACATCAAATTAAATGGCAAAAACGCTCCTGAATTGCGGGTGAGCAAGTCGTTTCAGGAGATGTTGCAAACGTATGAGAAGGGGAACAAGCAGCAGAAAGATATTAAGGAAGCGGTGACGTTTATCAAACATAAGTTGGACGCCGCATCCTGGTTCATCCAAGCGATCCAACAGCGCCAAGGTACTTTGATGAAAACGATGGAGAGTATTGTGACGAAGCAGTATGATTTCTTTTTGACGGGGGATGATGCGCGTTTACGGCCTTTGAAGATGAAGGAGATTGCGGCGGATATTGCGATGGACATTTCGACGGTGTCGCGGGTAGTCTCGGCGAAGTCGGTGCAAAGCGATTTCGGGATGTTCCCTTTAAAGTATTTTTTCTCAGAGGGCATCACCCATGAGTCGGGGGAGGATTTTTCTACCCGGGAGGTAAAGAATATTTTGCGGGAGATCATCGCGGGAGAGCCGCATGATGCGCCGTATTCGGATGAGGATTTGGAGGGGATCTTATCGGAGCGCGGTTTTATTGTGAAGCGTCGTACCGTGGCGAAGTACCGGGAGCAGTTGGGGATTGCGGTTGCGCGCTTGCGGAGGGAATTGTAAAACGTAAAAGTCACGTAAGACTATCATTCAAAAATTTAAAGGGTCAACCCTAGCGTTAGCTAGCGTTGACCCTTGTTTATTAATGATAGATGATGTCTACGCAATTATCAGCCGTTCGGGTGATGGTGGCGGAGATGGAATCTTTGTTTTTGGCATCCATGAATTTCTCGACTTCTTTGATGCAGCTGTAGGCAGAGCTTAATCCGCACACGTGGCATTTTCCATCGGGTACGGGGTCTGGTTCAGCGTCTGTCTGCATTCCACTTGATTTCTTTTCGACTATTCCGATGAGGATGGAGTTATGGAATTTATTGTTGGGATCTTTGTCGATGGTCAGTATCGCCTCATATTCTTGGTTTGGATTATTCTTTTTCAATAGATCCAATGCGTTTACGGCACCGTCGATTTGATCAATGAATCGCCTTTGCAAAGCGGTGGCTCGTAGGTATTCATCCTTTGTAACAGATTTGTAAACGGAGGGGTTTTCTGTATAGCTGGTTTTGGTTGCTAATGTTTTGTCCTTGGTACATGATCCTAGCATGGCGAAGATGGTGATTGCGAAAAAGAAGATTTTCGCCACTTGGTGATGTTGATTTTTCATGTGAGTTGGGTTAGGTTATAATCGCCTAACCTAGGAACAAATATTTGATAACCAACTCAAAAAACTGATAATTTGAACATGGCACAAAGGGAATCTGTGTTGGCCCAGGAAGTAGTTGTGTTTTTGCTAAGGTATTCCCCATGAGGAATATTTTGGTGGGGGAATGCTGCCATTTGGGCGAAGCGAAGTGCTTCATTCCAAGGCAAGTAGTGATTATTTTAATTTTTTTCGAGGGAAGACTTTTCAAATTACCAAAGAAATTCTACCTTTGCAGTCCCAACAAGGGAATGGTTGCGTAGCTCAACTGGATAGAGCATCTCACTACGGATGAGAAGGTTTGGGGTTCGAATCCCTACGCGACCACTTAATGAAATTAAAAACCCTCCTAATGTGCATTAGGAGGGTTTTTTGTTACTAGGCAAGTGGTTGATATTCAGCGATTTGAGTTGATTTATTTACTAGCAAACCTTATTGTGCGTCAAATCGAACCTTTATTCTACGCAGATTTGCGTCGAATATGCTTATTAATCTACTCAAATGTGCGTCGAATAGGAAAATCAAAATCCTAATTCCCGATTAATTGTAACCTCATTTGCTTTTTAAGCACTTCAGCTCCTTGATAAAACAATTAACCCCACCACCCCCTAGCTCTTTTTCCAAAATTTCTTACCTTGTCGGAAATTTACCTATTGACCTATGAAACAATGGCTTACCCTGGGACTTTTAGCGCCCACGCTTCTTTTTGCACAAGACATTAAATTACCCACCGGATTTTCCATCTCGGAAATCGGCAAAGAACTAGGCGCCACGCGCCACATCACCGTTTCCAAACAAGGACATGTCTATGCCAAACTCTCCAAACTAAAAGAGGGGAACGGCATCGTTTTGTTAAAAGATAAGGACAAAGACGGGGTGTATGAAGATCAAAATTGGTTTGGCAATTACCCGGGAACCGGGATTGGGATCGATGGGGATTATTTTTATGCGGCGTCCAACAAAGGTGTACATCGCTATGCGCTGAATGCGCAAGGTGAAATTGCCGACGTAAATACCTACGAAACGATCGTGGACGGTTTGCCTGATCACGGACGTGATAATGCGAAACCATTTGTGTTCGATAAAGACAAAAAACATATTTATGTGACCATCGGCTCCTGGAATGATCCCTGCCGGGTGCCCGGAACCGGGAAAGGCATGAGTCCCTGCGCGATCCTGGATTCAGCAGGAGGGATTTGGCAGTTTGATGCCAATAAACTCAATCAAAAATTCCAAGATGGCGTGCGGTACGCCACCGGTTTAAAGAATGCCGTCGGGATTGCCTGGAACACCCAAACAAATTCCCTGTTCGCCATGGCGCACGGACGTGGTCAATTCCACGATTTTTATCCCCAATATTATACGCCTCAAATGTCCCAGGAATTACCT
>CAIUGL010000108.1 GCA_903898715.1 uncultured Cytophagaceae bacterium | reverse complement strand
CCGCCGGCTAATTGAATCGACATAGAGGTTTAAAGAGAAATTTATATAAATTTGTACGAGGTGTTTTCAATACTAGTTTCAAAAATATGGATTTCTCCGTAGATAATGTTTCTGAGTTCATTTTTTCTTTGGCAGGGCAAGAGCAATGGCAAGAAGAAGTGGAGGTTTTAGTGGATGAAGAAGCAGTTCCAGCACATCAATTAGTCGTTTATAATGATGAGGTTAACACGTTCGAGTACGTCACGTTAACACTCATGGAAGTCTGTGAACACAGCCCCGAACAAGCCGAACAATGTACGTTAATGATCCATTTTCGCGGTCGGTGTGGGGTAAAATCTGGCGAATTCGATACCTTGGTATCGATGCGTAACGAGATTTGCAGGCGCGGTATTTCAGCCGAGATTGAATCATTTGAGTCTTAAATTATGATGCATACCTATCCGTCTCGAATCATTGAGCAAGCTGTGGAGGAAATTTCGAAATTGCCGGGTATTGGTAAGAAATCTGCCTTGCGGCTTGCATTACACATGCTGAAGCGTCCGGAATCACAATCGTTACAGTTAGCACATGCGTTAGTTCAGCTTCGTACGGAGACCAAATATTGTCCTAAATGCCACATGATTTCCGACGGTGATTTATGTGGAATCTGTGCGAGTACGAAACGCGATGAGCGTTTACTTTGTGTTGTGGAAGATTTACGTGATGTGATGGCGATCGAAAATACAGGTCAATATACCGGATTATATCATGTGCTTGGTGGAATCATTTCACCGCTAGCAGGTGTTTCTCCCACTGATTTACACATTGACACCCTGATTACACGCATCGCTTCTGGTGCTTTTGATGAAGTTATTTTGGGACTGAGTCCAACGATGGAAGGGGATACAACAGCATTTTATTTGACTAAGAAATTAGCCGATTATTCGATTAAAATATCCACCATTGCGCGTGGAATTCCGATCGGAGGAGACTTAGAATATACAGATGAGATTACCCTTGGCCGCAGTATTGTAGGCCGAGTAAACTATGAATAAACCCAATACACAATGAATCGTAACGAATTTTTAAAATTATCCGGTTTAGGTTTAGTGGCCTCACGGATCAATGTATTGGAAAATGCACCTTTTTCATTACCTACCCTTGGTTATTCATATGATGCCTTAGAGCCGCATATTGATAAGCTGACCATGGAAATTCACCACAGTCGTCATCACAAAGCTTATGTAGATAACTTAAACAAGGCGGTAGGTACTTCGAGTAAATCAATCGAAGAATTGTTGGCAACGATAAGTACACAGCCCGTGGCTGTTCGAAATAATGGTGGAGGACACTGGAATCACAGTTTCTTTTGGCAATTATTAGCACCAGCGACAGGAAAGCAACCTAGTGCCGGATTATTAAAGCAAATTCAGGCTGATTTTGGAACTTTAGATACCCTTAAAACGGAATTTGCCAAAGCCGCAACTTCGCGTTTTGGTTCCGGCTGGGCGTGGTTAACCTGGAATGGGTCGAAATTAGTGATTAGTTCGACGGCCAACCAAGACAATCCGTTGATGGATGTAGCTGAAGTGAAAGGCAAGCCGATTTTAGCGTTAGATGTGTGGGAGCACGCTTATTATTTGAAGTATCAAAATAAGCGGGCAGATTATATTACAGCTTTTTGGAATGTAGTCAATTGGGACTTTGTTTCGCGTCAATTTGAATCAAAATAAGTATGTTATTAGAAGAAATACCTTCTTTGGATTTAGCTGATTTTAATTCAGGAGATCCTGTTCGAAAGGAAAAATTTGTACAAGATTTAGGTCAAGCGTTCAATACGATCGGATTCGTGGCGATTAAAGGTCATGGCCTGTCGAATGAATTTACGCAAGCTTTGTATGCCGAGGTGGAGCGTTTTTTCCAGTCGCCTGATGAGCTGAAGCGAACGTATGAGATTGAAGGAATTGCAGGCCAACGGGGTTACATTGGGAAAGGAAAAGAAACTGCAAAGGGTTTCAAAGTGCCTGATTTGAAGGAGTTTTACCATGTAGGTCAGCCACATAAGCACGATGGAGATTCGGTTTGGGAGGAATATCCTGCGAATGTATTTCCGGCGGAATACCCACAATTTGGCGAGTTAACTGTTCAAGGATATGAAACACTTGAGGCAGCTGGAAAATCATTATTGCGTGCGATTGCTTTGTATTTAAACTTACCAGAGGATTATTTTGAGCCTCGTGTCAAAAATGGTAATTCCATTTTACGTGCGATTCACTATTTCCCAATCGCAGATCCAGATAGCTTGCCGGAAGGGGCTGTTCGTGCAGCTGCTCATGGAGATATTAATCTGATTACGCTTTTAATGGGTGCTTCTGCGGAAGGTCTAGAGGTATTGCGCATGGATGGAAAATGGATTCCCATTACGGCTTTGCCAGATCAGGTTGTGGTAAACGTAGGGGATATGTTGGATCGTTTAACCAATCATCATCTAAAATCTACGATTCACCGCGTGGTTAATCCACCGCGTGAAAAGATGGGTACATCGCGTTATTCGATTCCATTTTTTATGCATCCAAGATCTGAAATGGATTTGACGTGCTTGGAGAGTTGTGTAACCTCAGAAAGTCCAAAGATTTATACGGACATGACCGCTGGAGCGTTTTTGAATGAGCGATTAATCGAATTGGGATTAAAGAAAAAATAACGTGAAACGGCCAAAACATCTGAATTTTTTATGGGATGTATTTGTTTTGGCTGCCACATCATTTGGAGGGCCTCAGGTACACTGGGCCCT
>CAIUGL010000107.1 GCA_903898715.1 uncultured Cytophagaceae bacterium | reverse complement strand
TATTCAACCATTGTATTTTGGAAAAATTAGATTTTGTGGATACAACAAGTTCGTTTGCGGGACCACATTGGAGGACGATTGATGGTAGAAGAGCCGGTAAAACAGGCTTTGAATTTGCAAAAAAAGAAGCGTTTAACTTTTCTTCCCAAAGATCCGCTACTTGACCATATGCTTTAGGTGTAAAATGCACACAAGAAGCATATATATCATTAGAGCGAGGAATTTCTACTAGATCCGTATTTGGACCACTGTATATCTCTTCCAACAATCGATCATTAACAAAAGCTTGTTGTGCCGATATGATACTATTATTATACGAAATTGGAGCACAAGTTGATCCGTTACTTACATAGGATGAAATCGCGGAAACCTCACTAATTACCCAAGGGATAGATAATCCAGTCTGCTTGCGTAAATTAGAAACTATCTCGGCTAGGTATTCTTTGAATTTATTTTCGCCAATATTATTATGGTATGTATCAGTCTCACCTTGGTGCCACAATATGGCACGAATACCCAATTTTAAGCCATAAATTTCTGCCGCCCGCTTCAAGTTAATGAATGGAAAGCCGACAGGATAAAAGCGGCCTGCAACCCAAGGATTTTCAGATGCTATACCTCTGGAAGATTCTGCCCAATTCCGAATACTTGTTCCTCCCCAAGCAACATTAAAAAAGCATACCGGAACATTTAACTTATTTACTAACGAGTCACCTAACTGTGCCCAATAATACTTGGACAAAGCCATGGGACCTATTGCAGTCCGATTGGACATTTGGGCAAAATCGGTAAACGGAAAATCAAGATTATATGTTCCTAAAAATCGGTGATCTGAATTAACATCCTCCGCTCCTAATTCAAAACTGTATACATTCGCACAGTTTACACGGTCTTCAGATGCCCCTTTTTCATCAGGTCGCCAAACACCTTGCGCATTCGACTGACCTGCAATAATAAAATTTTCACCCACACCCACACGCGAAAGTGATGTGGAGTCCAATGCCTTGCCATTCACCAAACTGCGAATCCATAATGTATACCAACCGCCTTTGGCCTTAACCTGTCCTTGAAAAAGCCCACCTGCTGGATTTGAATCTAAAGAAGTCCAATTGACCAAAGTTCCTTGGTTGGCCTGAACGGGCACCAACTTAACCTGCACGGAAGTCGCGGTTGTCACACAATTCCCCAAAATAGAGAAATTGGCCTCATTCGCGTTATTACGCTGAAAAACTTGTCGGTTATGTGGATAGCTTATCGTTACCTGCGCCGTAATAAGCGAGGGTAATAAACATAAAAATATTCCTAAAATTCGTTTCATCCTGAGCAATTGTGACTGCTAAATTACCAATTTTACTTTAACACGTGTCCCTAAAAAGAAAAAAGTCGCACCCAATTAATATTCGGCACGACTTTAATCAAAAAACAGTTGAATTATTCTCCTACTACAGAAAATGCAACTTTATGCTTAACTTCTTTGTGAAGGTCAAGTGTTGCCGTGTAATCACCCGTCATCTTAACTTCAGCATCAAATGA
Organism: uncultured Cytophagaceae bacterium; assembly: GCA_903898715.1. GTDB lineage: Bacteria > Bacteroidota > Bacteroidia > Cytophagales > Spirosomataceae > Aquirufa > Aquirufa avitistagni. Next base: position 58 of record CAIUGL010000107.1, on the reverse strand, counting down.
GATTTTCTTACGATCTACATCAAAGCCTTTTTCCTTCAACATTTCAGAGATTTGAATG
>CAIUGL010000106.1 GCA_903898715.1 uncultured Cytophagaceae bacterium | reverse complement strand
GATACTTTTCCAGGTTTAAGGAACGAATACACCGACAAGCCAAGTCCCACACTTGAAATCCAAGTCATCACTTTGCGCTGTGATTTATACCGGTAAAACGCCAAACTCACCTCTGGATCTTTCGATTCCAGTAAGGGAATTTGCAAGGCCAATGGATTCTCAATGACCTGCCGTTTGTACACATACTTAGTTCTAAAACCTTGTTGGATTTGCTCAATCGGGTACATTCGTTCACGGCTTTCTTCCTGCGCCATCGCCTGGGCAGAAATAAGTACGAAAAGAAGTAAACCTAAATGCTTGATTTTCACAAACCAACGTGTTTTTGTAGCCTGCAAAATTAGGGCTTATCTCATTGAATCAAAAGGATTTTTTGGATAAAATCCCTCGAAAAGATGTAGGCCAATGGGGGAAATGCACAAGTCAAGTGGAATATCATGCGCTTCAACATCGTCGATGCGCTGAACAGGTTCATCTAAACAGACGCCAATTTTTAGGGTGTCAGGCCGACAATCCTGCAAAAAGCGGTCGTAAAATCCCTTGCCGTACCCGACGCGATTTCCGTTAGCATCAAAAGCTAATAGGGGAATAATCACGAGGTCGATGTCTGTGATCGGTACTTTTTGGCATGTTTGAGGATTAGGTTCCTGAATTCCCCAATCCGAAGTGATGAGTGCATCGTTTGATGGCACATGATAGGCAACCATCTCAGATTCATTTTCTACCCTCGGAAAACAAAGCTGATGCCCCAATGACTCCAATGTTTCATGGATAAATGACATGTGAACTTCCCGGCGCTCCACAATCGGCTGGAAACTCATGATGCGATGTGGCAACTGAAAGCTCGTGATGAAATCCATGAACTCTTGTTGGAGCGACTCATTCAACAATCCAAACACATGTTCCGATACATTTTTACGTCGGGTTAATGCAAGCTGTCGGAGGCGTGATTTGTTCATGGATTTGGCCTTAACTATTCGGTATTTTTTCTTATTTTTGCCTCAATTTTGCCGATTATTTCATAAAAAACAACAAGACTGTGGCCTTTAAGGAATACAAAAATTTGGATTATGCTGCCGTGGCAGACGAGGTTCTAAATTTCTGGAAAGAGAATGATATTTTTGAGAAGTCTATTTCCTCACGTGAGGGAAAACCTACGTTTACTTTTTTCGAAGGCCCGCCTTCCGCAAATGGTACACCTGGGATTCACCACGTGATGGCGCGCACCATCAAGGATATTTTCTGCCGCTACCAAACCCTTAAGGGTAAACAAGTGAAACGTAAAGGGGGCTGGGATACCCATGGTCTTCCGGTCGAATTGCAAGTTGAGAAAGAATTAGGCATCACCAAAGAGGACATCGGGAAGTCTATTTCCGTCGAAGAATACAATCAAAAGTGCCGCGAAACCGTCATGAAATTCACTGATCAGTGGAATGATTTGACGCAAAAAATGGGCTATTGGGTGGATCTTGATAATCCCTATGTGACCTACCAAACTCCCTACATCGAAAGTGTATGGAACTTGTTAAAGCGACTTTACGACAAAGGATTACTCTATAAGGGCTATACGATTCAGCCCTATTCTCCGGCAGCGGGAACGGGTTTGTCATCGCATGAATTAAACCAACCGGGTTGTTACCGCGATGTCAAAGACACGTCTTTGACCGCTCAATTTGAAGTGTCAAAAACAGCTAAATCTGCGTTTCTTTTCGAAAAATCAGCAGGTGCTCCTGTTTATATTTTGGCCTGGACAACGACTCCATGGACTTTACCATCGAATGCTGCCCTGACCGCTGGAAAAAATATTGCTTACGTTTTAGTTAAGACCTTTAATCCGTATACCCACTTACCCGTTCATGTCGTTTTAGCGAAAGATTTAGTGAAGAACTATTTCCAAGCCGCAGCTGAAAATGGAGATTTTGAGGCTTACAGCGCAGCTGAAAAGAAACCTGCTGCCATTCCTTATGCGATCGTTGACACATTTAAAGGTGCCGATATCGACGGAGTGGAATATCTACAATTAATGCCCTACGTACAGCCAAAAACACCTGCTTTTCGTGTCATACTAGGTGATTTTGTGACGACGGAAGATGGAACAGGCATTGTGCATACGGCGCCGACTTTTGGTGCGGATGACTTTCGGGTGTCCCAACAAAACAACATTCCAGCCATTATGGTGTCGGACGAAAATGGGAAGGATGTGCCGTTAGTAAACCGACAAGGATGTTTCGTGCAAGAGGTAACAGATTATGCCCTGGAACCTGTGAAAGAGGCATATTTGACGGAAGAGGAGAAGGAAGCGGCTAAAGTTAAACAAGGAAGAGATAAATATTTATCGGTGGATGAGCGCATCGCAATCCAATTAAAAACCGAAAATAAAGCGTTCAACGTACAGAAATTTGATCACCCCTATCCGCATTGTTGGCGCACCGACAAGCCCGTCCTGTATTATCCATTGGACTCTTGGTTCATCAAAACGACTGCTGTAAAAGACAAGTTGATTGAATTGAATAATACGATCAACTGGAAACCTGAATCAACCGGAACGGGTCGGTTCGGAAACTGGTTGGAAAATTTAGTGGACTGGAATTTGTCTCGTTCCCGCTATTGGGGAACGCCTTTGCCAATCTGGCGGACGGAAGATGGTTCGGAGGAATTATGCTTTGGATCAGTAGAAGATTTAGTTCAGGCCTTACAAGCAGCGCTGAATTCAGGGAAATTAAACGCGGAACAAAGCACAGGAAACGAAGCATTTATCGCCGCTGTGAAGGCAGGAGAAGCGGATTTACATCGTCCGTATGTGGATAATATTTTTGTATTAAGTGCTTCCGGGACCGTGATGGGCCGGGAGTCTGATTTGATCGACGTGTGGTTTGATTCCGGTGCGATGCCTTTTGCACAATGGCATTACCCATTCGAAAATCAGGAGATATTTAAGCAATCCTACCCAGCGGATTTCATCTCGGAAGGGGTGGACCAAACGCGCGGTTGGTTCTTCACGCTACATGCCATTTCGGCCATGGTGGAGGAATCGGTTGCCTTTAAAAATGTTGTTTCTACGGGATTAGTACTTGATAAAAATGGCAACAAAATGTCCAAACGTTTGGGCAATGCCATTGATCCTTTTGATACGCTTTCGAAATATGGAGCGGATCCGACGCGCTGGTATATGATTACCAATGCGCAGCCATGGGACAACTTGAAATTTGACTTAGCTGGAATTACAGAGGTACGTAATAAGTTCTTTGGTACCTTAACCAATACCTATAATTTCTTTGCGCTCTATGCGAATTTGGATGGTTTTGCGCCAGAAGCTCATGGGGTAACGTCTCCTAATTTGACGGAATTAGACCGCTGGATTTTATCGAAATTGAGCAGTTTAGTGGCTGAAGTTGATGAAGCTTTTGCGGCTTACGAACCTACGAAAGCGGGTCGTGCAGTGCAGGATTTTGTGTGTGATCATTTGTCCAACTGGTATGTGCGTTTATCAAGACGTCGTTTCTGGAATCCGGAGGATACCAACCAAGGAATTTCGCCAGATAAGGCAGCTGCTTATCAAACATTACATACGTGTTTAGCGACTGTAGCGCAACTCATGTCGCCGATCGCGCCGTTTTACGGAGATTGGTTATACAAGAATTTGACGGGAGAGGAGTCGGTGCATTTGACCAACTTTACCACCGTTAATGACTCGTGGAGAAATCCAGATTTGGAAGCATCGATGGACATGGCGCAACGTATTTGTTCGCTCGTACACTCATTGCGGAAGGTGCATAAATTGAAAGTGCGTCAGCCTTTGGCCCAAGTTTTAGTTCCGGTTTTGCAAGAATCTGTGCGTGAGCAAATTCGCCGCGTGGAAGATTTGATCAAGTCTGAGGTGAATGTCAAAATGGTCAATTACCTAGATGACGCCTCGGGTGTTTTAAGCAAAAAAGTGAAACCAAATTTTAAGGCTCTAGGGCCAAAATTCGGGAAAGATATGAAAGCCGTTGCTGATGTGATTACGGGCATGTCGGCTGCTGATTTGGCAACGATTGAAAGTACGGGAGCTTCAAATCTGCACGGATTTGACATTGCATTGGCTGATATTGAAATCTTAACGGAAGATATGCCAGGTTATTTGACCGCTTCGGAAGCGGGGATGACGATTGCCTTGGATAATACCTTGACACCGGAATTAGTCAGCGAAGGAATGGCGCGTGAATTTGTGAATCGGATTCAGAATTTGCGGAAGGATTCGGGTTTTGATGTCGTGGACAAAATTAGCATTTTAGTGCAGTCGAGTTCAGCGGAATGGAATGCGAGTATCACGGATTTTGCGAGCTATATTCAGCAGGAAGTTCAGGCGGTAACGTTGGAGATTGTTCCCACTTTATCGGGCGCCTCGTCTGAGTTGACATTTGATGATTCTACCTTACAAGTTCAAGTAGCGATTTTCAACTAAATCTAACATGGTTTTCAATTCCCTACAATTTTTGGTGTTTTTTGGGATTGTGACCAGTGCCTATTTTTTAGTGGCTCACCGTTTCCGGTGGGCCCTTTTGCTTTTTGCCTCATGCTATTTTTACATGGCCTTTATGCCCATCTATTTGGGTATTTTGGGATTCACGATTGTCGTCGATTATTTCGCAGGGATTTACCTGGAGCGTTTTGAAGGCGCCACCAAAAAATGGTTTCTCGCGCTGAGTTTATTAGCCAATGTGGGCGTGCTGGCCATCTTTAAATATTATGGTTTTCTCACCGACAACCTGTCGGGGGTGGGCCATTTGTTTGGGATGGAATTCAATTTTCCTGTCTTGAAAATTTTACTGCCTATCGGTCTTTCGTTTCATACATTTCAGGCGATGAGTTATACGATCGAGGTATATCGAGGGCATCAAAAAGCGGAACATAATTTTGGGATTTACAGCCTATATGTGATGTTTTATCCGCAGCTGGTAGCTGGGCCGATTGAACGCCCCCAAAATTTGATTCATCAATTTTACGAAAAACACAGCTGGGATACCGATCGAGTCAAGCTCGGTTTGTTGCAAATGGCTCAGGGACTTTTCAAGAAAGTGGTCATCGCAGATCGCTTGGCGCTGTTAGTTGACACGGTTTATGGAGATTTAAGTTCACAATCAGCGGGCTCACTAATTTTAGCTGCGGTCTTTTATTCGTTTCAGATTTACTGTGATTTCTCGGGGTATTCTGATATCGCCATCGGCGCAGCGCGCGTGATGGGTTTCAACTTAATGGAGAATTTCAATGCGCCATACAGCGCCAAATCCATCCCTGAATTCTGGCGTCGCTGGCATATTTCACTTTCCACCTGGTTCAAGGATTACGTGTATTTTTCACTGGGTGGTAATCGCGTTTCTGTTCCCCGCTGGTATCTGAACATCATGATTGTGTTTGTGTTGTCAGGAATTTGGCATGGGGCTAGTTGGAATTTTGTCATCTGGGGAGCCTTGCATGGCGGATTTCAATTGCTGGGTTTAACGATTAATCGAATGTTTCCTTCGCTGGCTGCCGATGCTCAATCGGGTATCAGCATGTGGATGTATCGTTTGTGGACGTTTAGTTTGGTGACGCTTGCGTGGGTGTTTTTCCGCTTGCCTCATTTTTCAGATATCCGTTTATTCTTCCGAGGTTTATCGGAGCCGCTGGGAATAGGTACGCTCGGTTTAAAACCTACCGAAATAGGCTTTAGTGTGGCATTAGTTATCGGATTATTGATCTATGATGTTCGCGGCAAGCTTCGCTCAAAAGACTTTGGGTGGCTCATGCCCTTATTCATTGCGTGTATTTATTTCTTTGGTGTATTTAGTTTGAAACAGTTTATCTATTTCCAATTCTAACATGAAAAAAATAGTCGCCCTTTTCGTGTTTGTCATCTGCCTGTCGGCGCTACTCGTGAGTAGTTCCGAGCGAGGTATGCGGATGTTGACGAAAGAGCGCTATGCAGGTTCTGGAATCTTGAATTCGGATAAATATGCCTTTGGGGATTTGTATGGGTTATCCTATTTGCCCGAGTTTCGGATTGCGAAACAAGAGAAATTTACTGAAGTTCCTGCTGGGCTTCCGGCCGAAAAGGATCTTGATTTATTTGTCGTAGGCGATAGTTATTTGTATAGTTATTTGGACACGATACCGGATTATTATGCACGGGTTAATCAGCTAGATTTCAGACGCTGGGAACATGTTCCCGTTCGTGCGGAGGCCTTTACATCGGGGCGCAAAAAGGTGTTGTTAATTGAGTCGGTGGAGCGAAATATAGCTAATGTAATTGCTTTAGGGCGTATTAGGGCCGTTTTTGAGCCGACACCCCCTTCGACATTGCCGTGGTGGGAACAATGGAATGAGGCGATCAAGTCGGCCTTATATCATCCAACGCTAGAATCTAATTTGGAATTTACGCTATTCAACCTGGCACTCTTTTCGCCTATCAAAGCATGGAAAGCAGCTTGGAATGACCGCGTATTCGGTCGGCTTGCGCGCGAGGTCCACCGCTCAAAATCGGGTGATCGTTTGTTTATGCAAGAAACGGTGGATGCGCACGAAAAAGGGAGTTCGTACCGGGAGATTTCAGATGATGAGGTCAATGGAACTGTGCAAAAAATGGAGGAGATTCAAGCGTTTTATCTTTCGAAAGGATTTGATTTGGTCTTATTCTCCTTCATGCCAAACCCAGTTTCCTTGTTGGAGGCAGAAAAAGGCAATCAGTATTTGGCCCGAATTCAGGCTGCCGGAGCTGGGAAGTTGACAATCATCGATCCCTCTCCACGATTAAAGTCGAATGCAAGTCAATATTTTTATCAGTCTGATTCCCATTGGAATCAACGCGG
>CAIUGL010000105.1 GCA_903898715.1 uncultured Cytophagaceae bacterium | reverse complement strand
TGAGGCATATTGGGATAAACGCGTGATGGCGCCTTCTTCCTTACTATTTTATTTAGGGATAAATAAGCGTTTGCCACGTTTAAAACACCATAATTTGTTTTTTGATCGTGATTTCTCCGTGCATTCGCATGAGATTTATACAGAGGCTTCTTGGCCTTCTGACCCACTTTTTTATGCTTCAGCACCTTCCGTAACGGATCCATCTGTGGCACCGGAAGGGTGTGAAAATGTCTTTTTATTAATTCCAGTAGCGCCTGATTTGGTCGATACGGAGGAGGTTCGCGAAAAGTATTTTACGCAATTGATGGATCGTTTGGAGGCGTATTGCGGTGTATCGATTCGTGATTCAATCGTCTATAAACGCTCCTATGCGCACCGAGATTTCATCGGAGATTATCATGCATTTAAAGGAAATGCCTACGGTTTGGCTAATACATTAATGCAAACGGCCATTTTGAAGCCAAGTTTAAAAAATAAGCATGTGGCAAACTTGTTCTATACGGGTCAATTAACCGTCCCAGGACCAGGTGTTCCCCCGTCGCTTATTTCAGGTTTAGTCGTCGCTAAGGAAGTTGACAAATCATTTAACTAGTCAAATGGATTTATATTTAAAGGTTTCACTCGATTCAAGTAAGCTGTTGACACAAGCTTATTCTACCTCATTTTCATCTGGTATTCGTACGTTAGACAAGCAATATCACGAGGCAATTTATGCGATATATGGATTTGTGCGGTTGGCCGACGAGATTGTGGATACCTTTCATGATCAAGATAAGCAAGCGCTTTTAGCGCGATTCCGAGCGGATACCTTTCAGGCGATTGAAGAAGAAATTAGCTTGAATCCGATTTTACATTCATTTCAATGGGTGGTGAATACATTTCAAATTGGCCATGATTTGATTGATGCATTTTTGGTTTCCATGGAAATGGATTTAACAGATCGTGTCTACGATGTTGAAACCTATAAAACATATATATACGGATCGGCAGAAGTAGTGGGTTTAATGTGCTTACGAGTTTTCTGTTTGGGGGATTCAGCACAATATGACTTCTTACGAGCGGATGCCTGTGCGTTGGGTTCAGCCTTTCAAAAAATTAATTTTTTACGGGATATTAAGTCGGATTTTGCCGAGCGTGGACGGGTGTATTTCCCGGGTGTAAATTATGAAACATTCTCCGATACGGAGAAGAAAGAAATTGAAGCGGATATCCAGTTAGATTTTGATGCGGGATTGCGCGGCATTGAAAATTTGCCCAAAGCTGCGCGTAAAGGCGTTTTACTCGCATACGAATATTACATCCGTTTATTTGAAAAGATTAAGGCGCTACCCGCTTCGCGCGTGAAGGAGGAGCGGATTCGTGTACCAGATTGGGAAAAATTATTGATCTATCTACGCGTGTAATATGGATTTTTGGCTAATCCTTGTTTTGCTGGGCACCATGGCATTTTTATATGCGTCCGTTGGACATGGTGGAGCATCTGGCTATCTGGCCGTTTTAGCGCTGTTTAGTGTGGCACCTGTGGTCATGAAGCAATCAGCTCTTTTATTGAACTTAGGTGTTTCGTTGATGTCGTTTGTGGCATTTTACCAACAAGGATTTTTTAAGTGGCGCTTATTTTGGCCTTTTGCTTTGGGATCTATTCCGGCTGCATTTATAGGGGCAAAAATACCCTTGAGTGAGTCGACCTATAAACAAGTATTGGGTGCTTGCTTGTTGATTGCTGTTTTTCGCATGCTGACTTCCTTGCGTGAATCGCAGGAAAAGCCACTTCCTTTGTGGGCAGGATTAACTGCTGGGTCCTTCATCGGATTACTTTCAGGGATGATTGGCATTGGGGGAGGGATTATTTTGAGTCCTGTCTTATTGTTATTTCGGTGGGCTAATTTAAAAGAGGCCGCAGCCGTTTCGGCACTATTTATATTTGTTAACTCCCTTTCCGGTTTGGCGGGTTTAAAAACCTGGGTTCCATTAGATCAATCTTCTTTGATCTATTGGTTGCTTGTGTCACTTCTGGGCGGTTTTTTAGGTGCAAGGTGGGGCGCTCGTTTTGCGTCAAATACCAACGTAAAGTGGGTACTCGCTTTGGTACTAATCATCGCGTCAGGTAAATTGTGGTTTGTTTAAAATCGATATGATAGAAAACGTAAATCAAGATACGGGATTTGGGGAGCGCAGCACCGATATGGGTGGTCGCATGGTGAATAAGGATGGCACCTACAACATTCGCCGGATTGGGATTCATGTACATCACCGCATGAGCAATTATCAAAATATGCTCACCATGCCTCGGTGGCGGTTTTTGATTGTTATTTTTCTGGTTTATTTATTAATCAATTGTGTGTTTACGGCGTTGTATTGGTTCACTGGCCCTACTGGATTGGAAGGTATTCAGCATCAAGATGATGCGGTAGGCCAACTAAAAGAGTTGTTCTTTTTCTCTACCCAGACATTAACTACGGTGGGGTATGGACGTGTAAATCCGGTCAGTGAAATGGCGAATTGGATTGCTGCGATTGAGTCGCTGGTGGGATTTCTTTCCCTAGCCATCGCCACAGGTCTTTTATATGGGCGTTTTTCGCGTCCGCGTGCATTCATTCGCTTTTCAAATCTGATTGTGCATACGAATTACAAAGGAGGTAAGGCCTTGATGTTCCGATTGGTATGTTTTAAAGACGATCATTTGTTGATGAATGCAGAAATGAAAGTCAATGTACGTATCGTAACTCCTGAAAATACCCTTCGTTTTTATAACCTTCGCTTAGAGCGAAGCCATGTGGATAGCTTAGTGTTAAATTGGACGGTCGTTCATCCCATTGATGAGGATAGTCCTTTTTATGGCTTGTCTCAAAAGGAGATTGTGACGTTGCAACCTGAAATTGCAGCTAATTTGACGGGTTTTGATGAGGTATATTCTTGCCTAGTGGTTGCCCGTAATTCTTATGCTATTCAGGATTTCAAATTTGGATTCAAGTTCTTACCCATGTATTTCAGTAAATCGAAGCGGACTGATTTGGACTTATCTAAATTGAATTTGATCGATCAGGAATAAAAAAATCTCGAATAGGAGCCTATTCGAGATTTTTTATCAGTTTACTGAAGTAAATTATCAGTTTTTCGAACCAGTCACAGCCCCTGCTTTTTTAGCGTTTTGAGCCTCCTGCATCGGATTTAGGCCTCCACCATAGCTACGTGGTTGCGCCTTAAATAATTGTACGCGGGTTGGTTGTGCAGGTTCGCGTGGATACGAATTATCATCTGTATCGATGTCCGCAATCTCAAAGTATGGGTCTAGTGCCCATTTAACGACTTTTTTCGATGTAGGTATGATTTTCTTCGCCTCTACGTCATTCAAGCGCCACACCTCGGCAGGAAAGCGAAGTATTTCGTCGGTACCATCTTCGTAGGTCAACTTAACAATTACGGGCATCGGTAAACCGCCCTTGTTTTTAAAGTTGACTACGTAGAAGTTTTTACCTTCTGAAACTAATTTGCGCTCTTCATCTGATAAGCCACTCAAGTAATCTTGGTACTTTTTCTTCTCTGCGTCTGACGTCGCAAAGCGGTCATAGGTATTGTAGAAATCTGTTAAATCTGGGTTCTCTTCTACAACGGTCGATTTGATATCTGTTTTGTTACGAATATTTGAAATCGTTTGGCGTTTTGCCTCAGCTTTTGCTTTTTCCGTTGCCTTTTTAGCTACCGGATCCATATTGTCCACGCCAAACCACTCAACCGTTTCAATGGATTGATTCACCGGCTCTGTTCCGTAGAACCATCCCCGCCAAAACCAATCTAAATCTACGCCCGATGCATCTTCCAACGTACGGAAGAAATCAGCTGGATAAGGTTGCTTAAAGGCCCAACGGCGTGCATATTCTTTGAATGCATAATCAAATAGCTCACGACCCATGACAGTCTCACGCAAGATATTCAAAGCCGTTGCTGGTTTTGCATACGCATTGTTTCCGAAGTCCATAATGTTCTCTGAATTTGCCATGATAGGCACTTGATTCTTCGAATCCAAGCGCATGTAAGGCACAATGTTTTGTGGTTCTCCACGACGCGCTGGGAAATTACGATCCCATTCTTGCTCGGCTAAATATTGACAAAAAGTGTTTAAACCTTCATCCATCCAGGACCACTGACGCTCATCTGAGTTAATAATCATCGGGAAGAAGTTATGTCCTACCTCGTGAATAATCACACCAATCATCCCGTTTTTCACATTCTCCGTATAGGTTCCATCCGCCTCTGGCCGACCGCCATTAAACGAAATCATTGGATATTCCATCCCTCCACCTAAGGTCGCATGACAAGAAATCGCTACCGGATACGGATAAGCAATCGTTCTTTTTGAATAAGAGCGTAGTGTATGTGCTACGACCATCGTTGAATATTTTCCCCAAAGTGGGTTCGCTTCTTTTGAATAGTAGGACATCGCCCATACTTTTTTGCCTTCTACATCAACCTGTAAGGCATCCCAAATAAATTTACGTGATGCTGTAAACGCAAAATCACGCACATTATCTGCCTTAAATACCCAGGTTTTTTTGCCGGTTGGCTTACCTTTCTCAGCCGCCTCTGCTTCAGCTTGCGTCACGATTTCCACCGGACGTGTGGCTGTTTTTGCTTGCTCCCAACGCTTTAATTGGGTCGAGGACATGACTTGATTTGGGTTAACTAATTCTCCGCCAGCGCCAACGACCAAGTCGTTTGGTGCCGTGATAGCTACTTTATAGTTACCAAAGTTTAAGGTAAACTCACCTTGGCCCATGAATTGTTTGTGTTGCCAGCCATACACATCATTGTAAACGGCCATACGTGGGAACCAGTGTGCGATAAAATAATTTGCATTACCATCTTTGGCAAAAAACTCATAGCCAGAACGGCCATAGTATTCCGTAATCAAATAATTCCAGTCGATGTTAAAACTCACGGATCCGCCCGATTTTACGGGAGTAGGTAAATCAATGCGCATCATCGTTTGATTAATGGTATGGCGCAATGGATTCCCTTTCGCATCTTTCACGGCGGTGATTTTATATCCGAAATCCTTAGGGTTTGTCAAATCTTTGAAAGCAGAGGCAGGAATGCCATTTTTGATTTCACCTGTCGCAGTTGTTTTACTTGCCGAATTTTTCTCAAATAAATTTTGGTCTAATTGAATCCACAAATATGGCAATTCATCTGGTGAATAATTGAAATAGGTAATCGTTTCAGTACCTGTAATTTTCCGATTGATATCGTCCAATTCCACCTTGATATCGTAGTCGGCACGTTGCTGCCAATAATCTTTCCCCGGTGATCCACTTGCTGTGCGATATGAATTTGGCGTAGGAAGAGTCGATTCCAATTGTTCGAAACGACCGTTGGCATTAAATGCCGTTTGCGCGAATGTTGGCCATGCGATGATTAGCAACAAACCAACCTTAATAAGTTTATACATAATGAAGTAGTGTTTTGCCAAAAATAAAAAAAACTATTTATAATCATACCATTATATACTTGCTAACTGTGCTATACTATGCTAAAAAATTAACGAAAGCGTTTGGATTAAACGCTAGAATTTGTAGTTTTGGACCTTATCAAGCAAAAAAATACCATATTTTTCAAATCTTATGAGCGTATTAATTGGACAAAAAGAATATTTCAAAGGAATTGGTCAAATCAAATTTGAAGGTCCTGAATCAGATAATCCCTTAGCATTTCGCTATTACGATGAAAATCGAATGATTGCCGGTAAATCCATGAAGGAGCACTTGCGCTTCGCCATAGCTTATTGGCATTCTTTCTGCGGCGATGGTGCTGATCCATTTGGTCCAGGAACACATCATTATCCTTGGGATGTTGCGTCTGATGCGCGTCAGCGTGCTGCCGACAAAGCAGATGCTGCGTTTGAATTTATCACTAAAATAGGTGCTCCATTTTACTGCTTTCACGATGTGGATGCAATCGAAGGACATAATGATCCGAAGGAATTCACGGATCGAATGAAATTTATCACGGATATTTTCGAGAAAAAACAAGCAGAAAGTGGAGTGAAGTTGTTGTGGGGAACGGCCAACTTGTTTTCGAATGAGCGCTATATGAACGGTGCGTCCACGAATCCGAATTTTGAGGTAGTTGCTCATGCAGGTGCCCAACTAAAAGGAGCGATCGACGCGACAAT
>CAIUGL010000104.1 GCA_903898715.1 uncultured Cytophagaceae bacterium | reverse complement strand
CATGATGATGTACATGGCTGGGAGCGATTTGGTGAATACCAAGACAACACGTTCCTAAAACCCTTTATGGAAGGTGCCTGGATGAATAAATACAAAGGAAAATATTACCTGCAATACGGAGCGCCGGGTACGGAGTTTTCAGCGTATGGGGATGGGGTGTATACGGCCGACAAGCCTTTCGGGCCATTTACCTATCAAGCACATAATCCGTTTTCGTTTAAGCCGGGTGGATTTACGCGCGGGGCAGGACATGGAGCCACCTTTGAAGGGCGTTATGGAAATTGGTGGCATGTGTCCACGATTACGATTGCGGTGAAAAATAGTTTTGAACGCCGACTAGGTTTATGGCCCACGGCTTTCGACGCGGATGGAATATTGTATACGAATACGGCTTATGGCGATTATCCGCATCGGATGCCTACGACCCGCACTGAAAATCCACGTGATTTATTCACGGGCTGGATGCTCTTAAATTACAATAAACCCGTGCGCGTGTCCTCGAGTTTGCCGGGCTACGGCGCGAATTATGCGGTGGACGAACAAATGAAAACGTACTGGTCGGCGCGGTCTGCGAAGCCCGGCGAATTCATCGAATCTGATTTAGGCGCGGTTTCCACCGTGCGGGCGATTCAAGTCAATTATGCTGATCAAGATGTGGATTCCTCTTTTCTAGGTAAAATCAATGGTATTTACCATCAATACGTCATCGAATATAGTGTGGATGGGAAACGCTGGGCGGTAGCTGTAGATAAATCAAAAAACAAAACCGATGTTCCGCACGATTACATCGAATTAGTCAAACCAATCGAAGCGCGCTTTATCCGCTTGACGAATCGCCACATGGCGGCGGGTAAATTTGCGATTAGCGGTTTGCGTGTTTTCGGTTTAGGGCATGAAGCAAAACCGTCACCGGTGAAAGATTTGCTTGTTTTACGTGGCGATCATGATAAGCGTAGTGCGTGGTTGAAATGGGGTCATGTAACCAATGCGACTGGTTACGTAATCTATTCGGGCATTGCGCCAGATAAAATGTATACGTCTGTACAGGTCTTTGGGGCCAACGAATATTACTTCAAGTCCATGGACAAAGACCGCACCTATTATTTCCAAATCGAAGCTTTCAACGAAAATGGCATCGGAACGCGCGGGCCGATAATTAAGTCGGAGTAAGAATTTCAACCCCCACGGCACAGGCCAAGCAGCGTTTCTTAGCACAGTAATTTTTATGCCATTGAAGCGCGGCTTGCGAGTCGCCTGCATGGCGCAAGGTCGTTTTTAGTGAAGTAAATTTCCGCGTAATCACATTGTTTTCAGCTTTAAGCTCCCTGAGCCAGCGCTGCGCTTTTTCTGCGTAGATGGAGGTACTCTTGCTTTTAGAATAGGCAAAAAGCAATGGAATGAGTGTATTCATGCAAATGGATTCAAAGGCTCCTTGACCCAGGCGGGTTTGATGGGTGCTACTTATTTTACCGAAATGCGTGTGGGTCGCCCAGTAGTCAATTGTGGGAATTTCAAAGAGCTGGCGCACCGTTTTTAAATCCTGCATTTCGAGTAAGAGGGAAATCAACGAACAGTTGGATCGTAGCACCTCCGCAAATTGCGCGATTCTGATGCTAGGAAAATTCGAAGGGCGGAGGCGCAATAATTTCCAGTCGGTGATGTGTAGGTAGTTCGCTTCCCACCCATGCTTCTTTTTCAAATGAATGTATTCACGCCGCAGTTCCCATTGGTAGGTATCGTGGACAGGTTCTTCCAATAAACCCGCTAAACCAAACAGTGCTGCCTCGACGGCATAAGGTCGATCGCGGTAACGCAAGATGAGTTTGAGTGGACAATTTTGTGCGAGCCGCAGCATCGGTTCTGCGTTGAGGGAAAAGCCAAAAGACTTCGCGAGTGACTGGTAACATGTTTCCTCCCAATCGTAGCCGGTGGCTTGCAACAAAGTCGTGATGTAGGCCTGTTTTTCGAGGAGGCGTTCCTCGAGGCAACGTTCGAGCATTTCTTGTTTGGTTGCGTGCGCAATGCTCGGAAAAAATGCGACGCAGGCGAGTTCATCTGATGTCGTGTTTAAGATGGCGGTTTGGGAAACCCAGGCCGACAAGCAGAAGGTTGGGATTTGCTGTTCATTCACATAACTGATATCCCGGTCATGTTCCCAGACGACGTGCAAAATGACATTTTCATAACTCTGGTCGGTGTGATGTCCATGCACATTCCAGTCGGACGCGCGCACATGCAACTCCACGGCACCCACCCACAGCAGGTCGTTAATCCTAATTTTAGCTTGTTGGAAATCTGCCCCCGCATGCCTATTCTCAATCCCGGGATGCAAAATGTATACCTGATCGCCGTTTGTGAGGGTTAAGGATTTACCGGAAAATTCCTGATTTTTCCAGAGGTAGGCCATGGTGAGTTCGTTCATCGTATGTGCTTGGATGAACGAATGTACGGGCTCTTTTAATCAGGTTTTTGGTAAATGTATACACGCAAAAAGCTTATCAGTTTTTTGATTTATTGACCAAATAAATTCCGGCCAATAAGACGAACATGGACACGACTTGCAACATATAAATCGCTTCGCCATCCACAAACCCCCAACCTAATGCCACGATGGGAATCATGTAGGTGACAGAGCTGGCGATGATGGCGCTGGTCCATTTGATGATTTGGTTGAAGGCCAACATCCCGATGGCCGAGCCGAAGAGACCTAGTGCAATGGCCGAAATGAACGACCAAATATGCTCTTCGTCCAGGGGCAAGCTGAAGAAACCCGTATAAATCAAAACGATTAGTGCTAGGGGACCGATCACCATGAAAATGCCCGCGGTGGAAGTCAAGGGATGCATATCGCTCAAACGGGTTTTGACAATATGCATGTTGATGCCATACAACAAGGTCGCAAAAACTACCCACAGACCATGAATATTGAAATCAATGTTGAATCCTTGGCCGGCAAAAAGCAGTCCGAGGCAACCCACCAGACCCACTAAAATCCCAGTCATTTGCTTCCAAATGAAGGGTTGGGCGAAAAATGCGATGCCGATAAACAGCGTAAAAAGTGGGGTAAAGGCATTGAGCATACCCGATAAGGCACTGGAAAGGTGTTGGCCGGCAATCGCAAACAACATCGCAGGAATCAAATTGCCCGTCAGACCTGCGAGCAAAAATGAGCTCGTATGTTTTTTCTCCATGTATTTGAATCGCTTCAAAAAAATGGGGAAGAAGAAGAGGCTGGCGGAACAGATGCGCAGTGCGCCAACTTGCAGGGCCGAATAATGTACGAGTGATTTTTTAACGAGGATAAATGAGCTGCCCCAAATCAAAGCCAATGCTAAAATAGACAGGAAAATAATAAGTGTTGATTTTTTATTCTCCGGCATAATGCATGGCAATTTCGTGTAGGGTTTCTTTGATTTCTTCGAGTGAATAACTGGTCACTAGTTTGGTGCGGAAAGGTTTGAAATGGTCCATACCGCGGAAGTAATTCGAATAGTGGCGGCGCATTTCCACGATGCCGCCGTGGTTACCTTTCCAACGGATCGAAAAGTCCAAGTGCGACTCGCAAACGGCGATGCGTTCTTCTAGGCTAGGCGGAGCTAAAAACTCACCTGTGGCCAAATAATGTTTGATTTCATTGAAAATCCACGGATAACCGATGGATGCCCGACCGATCATAATACCGTCCACGCCGTATTTGTCCCGGTATTCGAGGGCTTTTTGGGGTGAATCGATGTCGCCATTTCCGAAAATCGGAATTTTGATTCGAGGGTTTTCTTTGACTTTGGAGATTAAAGTCCAGTCGGCCTCGCCCTTGTACATCTGCACGCGGGTCCGACCGTGAATCGTTAATGCTTGAATGCCGATGTCCTGTAAACGTTCCGCAATTTCCTCAATGTTTTTCGTGGAGTCATCCCAGCCGAGGCGCGTTTTCACGGTCACGGGTAGGTGGGTGGCTTTAACAACGGCTTGCGTCATCGCGACCATTTTGGGAATATCTTGTAGGAGTGCGGCTCCAGCTCCGCGGCAGGCGACTTGCTTGACGGGGCAACCGTAATTAATGTCGATTAAATCGGGGCTAGCTTTGGTGGCAATTTCCGTGCAGGAAGCCATCGTCTCGATGGAACTGCCAAATAACTGGATGCCGATCGGTCTTTCGTATTCGAAAATATCTAATTTTTGAACGCTTTTTGCGGCGTCGCGAATGAGGCCTTCCGAAGAAATAAATTCGGTGTACATCAAATCTGCCCCATTTGCCTTACATACTGCACGGAATGGAGGGTCTGAGACGTCCTCCATGGGGGCAAGAAGTAAAGGAAATGAGCCTAGCTCGATGTTGCCGATTTTTACCATGCTGTTTAAAAATTGTGTAAATTTACGACCATTATGCAAGAAAACCAGTATTCAGGGCCAACTCGTTGGTTTGGCCTCGCTTCGAACCTCTTAAGTCTCTTTGGTTTTTTCCTCTTGGGAAGCTTTTTGGGACAGTTTTTTGGATTGCTTGCGGTGGTGGCCATTTTGGAATTGCCCACAACCGATGTAAACCAGTTTCAGAAATTACTTATTGACTTCATTGCGCATCCGCAAAAGTATGGCAATGCCTTTCATGGCATGATGGCCTTGCAGTGGTTTTCGGCCTTATTCACGTTCGTTTTGGGTCCTTGGGCCTATTTATCATTTGTGGAGAAGCGTTCAATTTTGGAATTAAATCAGGGGGAAACTCCTCGATTTCAGATCTTTATTTGGGCTGTTTTGACGGTTTTGGTGTCCATGCCATTTATGGAATATGTCATTCAGTGGAATGAAAACATCGTGTTGCCGGCGGGATTTGAGGGGGTGGAACAATGGATGAAATCGTCGGAAAGTAGTTTAGCGGAATTGACTAAATTTTTATTGAATTTCCAGTCGGACATGGACTTCGCTATGGCCATTATGGTCATTGCTGGGATCGCGGCGCTAGGGGAGGAGATCTTTTTCCGAGGGGTGTTGCAGTCGATGTTTGTTCGGTATTTCGGCAATAAGCATGTGGCTATTTGGGTGGCCGCAGCGATCTTTAGTTTCATACATTTCCAGTTTTACGGATTTTTCCCACGCATGTTTTTGGGTGCGTTTTTTGGGTATTTATATGTGTGGTATGGAAGTATTTGGGTGCCGATTTTGGCACACTTCTTTAATAATGCGTGGACGCTGACGATGCATTATATGTATCAAAAGAAAAGTATTTCAATCAATCCGGAGCAGTTAGGTTCGGAGATTCCTTGGTGGTCGGCCGCCCTATCCGTGGTATTGATCGTGTTTTATTTACGTAGATTGTACCTTTTGCGGACAGAAGAATCATGAAAGACTGGGTCAAAATCGCGGAATCGCGCACGGGAATCGATTTAGAAATGGACAAAGCATTGCTTTGGGAGCAGGCGGAGATTCGCGCCGTGGTATTGAACCAGAAAGTGAGTGCCTATGATTTAGGGAATTGGGAATTGTATGTACATGTGGAGGATGAAGTGGAGGCGAGAACTTTAGTCGTGAAATAATATGGGATTACGTCAAATGTCAAATTTACAACAACGGATTATCGCCGCGCTGATTGGCGTCCCGATTTTGTTGTTTTGCATCATTTATTCAGATTATACGTTTTTGGGCTTGTTCTTGATCATCGGGGCATTAGCCCAGTTGGAATTTTACAAGCTGGTGGGCAGCATGGGCGACAACCTACCCTTGACCTTTTACGGAACATTTTGCGGCATTGTATTGCATTTATTGACCTTCTTTATTGAAAAGGGGGATGTGGCGTATCAGAATTACTACATACTCTCACCCTTATTGACGCTGATTTTTTTCATCAAATTATATAAGTCTAAAGATGAAAAGCCGTTTAAAAACATTGCTTACACGTTTTTAGGCATTATTTACGTCGCACTACCCTTCGCGTTGTTGACCGTTTTAGCCTTTATCCAGTCGGAGACTTACGATCCGAATATCGTTTTGGGTTGTTTGTTCTTATTGTGGGCGAGTGATTCGGGGGCATATTTTGCGGGCACGAAATTTGGCAAGACGAAATTATTTGAGCGCGTATCGCCGAAGAAATCCTGGGAGGGAAGTATTGGGGGCTTGGTGACAGCGATGGTGGTGGCTACGCTGTTAGGAAATTATTTTACGAATTACACCGCGTTTCAGTGGTATGCGATTGGGATCATTATTGTGGTTGCAGGAACGTATGGAGATTTGGTGGAGTCCTTGTTTAAGCGCAGCATCAACATTAAAGATTCGGCGGATACGATTCCGGGTCATGGTGGATTTTTGGATCGTTTCGATGGTTTATTACTTTCTATCCCCTTCATCATAACATTTCTAAAACTAGTTCGTTAATAATTTTAATGTTTCGTCAATTGTAATTTGACTTATCTTGCAAGATGTTTAGTCGGTGTATACTTTGTCTTCTGATCTTCGTCTCTTTCTCGAGTCGTCTCTTTGCCCAAGGGCAGGACAAAACCATATTATTCAACGCCCGTGT